>WTCF01000076.1 GCA_013138705.1 Deltaproteobacteria bacterium | reverse complement strand
GGTCTCAAAATACAAATCCAGGTGATCAAGAAAATCCCGGTGGCTTTGGGGTATATCTATTTTGCCCTTTTCAACCGAATAACTCTCAAGGGTCTTTCTGCCACCGTTTGGGAGAAATATATCATGGTCCTCGCCCTTGAGGAACTGCATAAACATCCATTCATGGTTTCCCTTTAGAAATATTAGCCGATCCGCATGTTCTTTCTTTAGATCGAGCAACATCTCTATTACCCCTCGAGAATCCTGTCCTCGGTCCACATAGTCTCCAAGAAAGACCATCAGGTCCTTGTCCCAGTCTAATTGAATCATGCCAAGGAGAGTCTTTAGTTTGTCAAGACAACCGTGGATATCACCTATGGCAAAGATTTTTCCAGCCGGGATTATCATCTGCGCTTATCAAGCCTGTTGAGTCCAACATCCCTTGCGGCCCTTAAGGCCTCGGCATACTCTTCCGGTGTGATCCTGCGATCCAAGGGGGGATGTTTATGTGCTGTGCCGCATGGTCTGTACTGGTCCATTACGTTTACGTAAGTATTTGGAGAAATCTCTTCAGCAATGAACTTCAGTACGGATTTCGTGCCACTCAGTCCTCCGGGCAGGACAAGGTGCCTTATCAAAAGGCCCCTTTTCGCAACTCCGTCAGGGCCTATTATCAGGTCTCCCACCTGCCTGTGCATCTCCTTGATTGCTTTCATTGCCACCTGAGGATAGCGGGCTATATCTGATAGACGTTTTCCAACGTCTTTATCCCAGTACTTGAAGTCCGGCATGTAAATATCTATTACCCCGTCGAGTAGCCGTAAGGTCCTGATAGAATCATATCCCCCGGTGTTGTAAACAAGAGGTATGGACAACCCTCCCCTGGCAGCCAACACCAGGGCCTTCAATATAAAAGGCACTACATGGGATGGCGTTACGAAGTTTATGTTGTGGCATCCGTCTTTCTGTAAAGACAGAAAGCAAAAGGCCAGGACCTCGGTGGATACAGCCTGGCCGGCCCCCAAGTGGCTTATTTCATAGTTTTGACAATATAGACACCTCAAGTTGCACCAGGAGAAAAAGACAGTTCCTGATCCTTTTCTACCTACCAAAGGGGCCTCTTCTCCAAAGTGTGGACCATAGCTGGCAACTATTGCCTGGTCGGTGATTTTGCAAAACCCCTGCTCGCCTTCAAGTCTGTTTGTCCGGCAAAGATGAAGACAGAGCTTACAGCAAGACATGGATTCCCAAGCCTTGTCGGCCCGTCGCTGCAGCTCTCCGCTTTCAAGTAATCTCAGATAACCTGGTTTTTCACTGCTCATTTAATGAGATACTCAAGCTCCCTTTTCCCGTGTCCGACCCAATGAATTCAGACGGTAGAGTTCGAGAATAGACACGCACAGGGCCATCAGTATCGGCCCGAGTATTAACCCGAGGAAACCAAAGACGCTAAGCCCTCCCAGTATGCTGAAAAACAGGATAAGGGTGTGTATCTGGGTCTTGCCGCTAATAAAGAGGGGCCTCAGGAAATAGTCTATTTGGCTGATTATCAGGATACTAAAAACAAGGAGTATTGCGGCCTTAAGATAGAATCCAGCTAAGAACAGGTAGATTGTGGCAGGGAGCCACACCAGAGCTGGTCCTATCATTGGTATAAAGGTGGTAAGCCCCATTATCATGCCCCAGAGTAAAGCAGCAGAGAAATCAAGCGACCACATGATAAAGACGCCAACACTCCCTTGTATAACTGCGTTCAGCAGGTTCCCGTAAAGGGTGGCAGATAAGACGTCATCCATGACCTTTGCAAAGTTTTCCACATCACGCTTTGGGAGAGGCAACAGGTCTTTAAGGGTCTGAAGCATTCGCTCCCCATCTTTAAAAATATAGAAAAGTGTTATCAGCATCAGGGCGGCCTTGAAGATGATGCTGGCTACATTTTTGAACATCACTGTCCCCTGCTTCAGGAAAAATTCACCCATCTTCTTTGAGAGATCAATTAGTATTTCCTTGACCCTTGTCTCATGAGTCTTGAGGATATCAAGGGCGTTAGTCACTGTCTTGTTAAGTATGGGAAATTTGTCCCTATCCGGCACTATGTTAAAATCACCTGTATGGAGGTCCTCCTGTACCTCGGTGTATACTCTTATTACCTCGGTAGTCAGGCTTCCCAAAAGTGCAAAGACCGGAATTATGATAAAAGCGATTATAAGAATACACATCCCCAGGGACGCCAGGCCTTCAGATACCTTAAGAGTTCGTCTTATCCATCTGTATATCGGGTAAAAGAAAAGGGCCAAGATAATGGCCCAGGCTATCGGTTCAAAAAATGGCAGAAAGAGCCTCAGCCCCATGGCCAGGACCAGCCCTGCAAGCCCTAGGGCCAGGAAGGTCACTAATTTGTTGTTATCGCGGCTACTAATCATGGTTACTGAATTTTTCCCGTGCGGGCAGATCATCTCTTGACAGGCCCAGGCCGTATGCCAATTCCGTCAATACGGAATAAGAGCAATTTATACAGGTTTTTCTTTTGCCTGAGCTTATGTCCATAATTTCCTGACTTAAAAAGTCCTTCAAGGCCTCAATTACCTCTTTGCGTATGGAGGAAATGTCTATACTTCTTTTATCGGAAAAGTTGACAAGGCGCTTCCAGTTCGCCGCACATCTTTTTAGCCCTCTGTAAATACTCCTGTCCCGATTTTCAGGTGTGAGATCTCTCAGAACAATAGTCCTGTAGCGCTGAACAACAGCCTCCTCAAGGGATATGAGATCCCGCGGTTCAATATTAAGTAAAGGCCCTTCAGGATCTTCAGTAAGGTAATGGATTGAGCTGTGATATGCGACCTCTGGAATTTCTCCTGAGTGAAGTATGAGAAATGCCTCTTCTGACAGAATATTTTTCTTGTTATCTGTCACTGGTGGATTAAGAGTCCCTACCAGGCCAAGGGCCTTTTCCAGGCATTTTTTAGGGAGCTCAGGCCCTCATTTACTACTATTTTCCCTGAACATTCAAGTGTAAATGCAGGCTTTCTGATCACCTCGCCTACCATGGCACAGCCTGTATCTCCCATTGTATTCTCAAAAGACTGTTGATGCTCCTTCCTAATGGTAACAACAAAGCGGCTCTGGCTTTCACTAAAGAGCAATGTGTCCAGGCGGTCGATATCTTTGGCAATTACAGCACCTAAGTCTATTACCATACCCAGGTCACCACTGAAAGCGACCTCTGCCAGTGAAATTCCCAATCCACCGTCAGAACAGTCATGGCAGGATGAGACAATGCCCTGATATATGGCATCTGTAAGGGCACGGTACCTGGCCAGCGCGTCTTTCATCCTTACTTTCGGTATATTGTTTCCAATATAATTATACCTGGCGTGGTATTCAGAAGCACCCAGCTCAGGATAAGTTGCTCCAAGCACATAGACCAGGTCTCCAGGGTGTTTTGCATCCATGGTTACTGCAAGCCGCACATCTTGTATGCGGCTTACTACCGAGAATAGCAGGGTAGGCGGGATGGATATCTTTACCCCGCCGATAGTGGCATCGTTTTTCATGCTATCTTTACCTGAGATGCATGGCACACCATAGGTAGTGCAAATCTGGTACAGGGCCTGGTTTGCTCTTACCAACTGAGCCAATTTGTAATGACCGTCCGGGGTCTTTTCCGACTGGACCGGGTCGCACCAGCAGAAGTTGTCAAGGCCGGCCATAAGGTCCAGGCTGCCTCCTACGGATATGGCGTTTCTTACTGCCTCATCAACCGCACAGCACACCATGTGAAAGGTGTCTATGTCGCTGTAGCGAGGACAGATCCCATGGGCTACCACCAGGCCTTCGAAGGATTCAAGGTCCGGCCTCAAGACCGCGGCATCGCTCGGGCCGTCGTCTTTTGCCCCTGTGAGGGGCTTTATAACGCTCCCTCCCTGGACCTCATGGTCATACTGGCGGACTACATACTCCTTGCTGCACACGTTATAGCGAGAAAGCAAGGCCTTGAGATCTGCGCCGAGATCTGCAGGTTCAGGCAGCTCGGGTTCCTCATGTACGGGGGGAGTCCAGACTGCAGTGAGTGCAAGCCTGGGAAGTCCGTTATGCACAAAGTCCAGGTCCAGATATGCCGCGGTTTTTCCCTGGTACAAGCAGTGGAATTTTCCCGAGTCGGTGAAGTTTCCGAGCATCGTGGCCTCAACGTCCATCTTTTCTGCAAGGCCCATAAACTCGTCCAGTCTATCCCCGGGGACTGCCACAGTCATCCGCTCCTGGGCCTCGGAAAGCAGTATTTCCCATGGCTGAAGCCCTGGATATTTCAAAGGCGCTTGGTCAAGATAGAGCTCGAATCCATTTGTTTCCTGTGCCATCTCACCAACAGAGGATGAAAGACCTCCTGCGCCATTATCAGTAATGGAACTGTACAGGCAAAGGTCTCGTGCCCTCAGGAGAAAGTCTGTCATTTTCTTCTGCGTTATTGGATCTCCTATCTGCACTGCCGTAGCCGGGGAGCCCTCATGCAGCTCCTCAGAGGAGAAGGTTGCCCCGTGAATCCCATCCTTTCCTATGCGGCCGCCGCACATGACTATGGCGTCTCCCGGGCGGGCATTTTTATCTTGGCCGGGCCTGTTGCAAATCTCCTTTGGCATAATGCCCCCTGTACCGCAGAAAACAAGGGGTTTACCCAGGTAGCGTTCGTCGAAGAGGATAGACCCGTTTACTGTGGGGATGCCACTCTGGTTACCCCCGTGTTCAACGCCTTCTCGTACACCTTCGAATATGCGTTTGGGGTGAAGCAGTCCTTTGGGAAGGGGCATGTCGTAATCCGGAGGCCCAAAGCAAAATACATTGGTGTTGAATATCAGCTTTGCCCCCATACCAGTCCCAAACGGGTCCCTGTTTACCCCTACGATCCCTGTAAGGGCACCGCCATAGGGATCAAGGGCCGAAGGGCTGTTATGGGTCTCGACCTTAAAAACAACATTATAACGATCGTTGAATCGGATCACACCGGCATTGTCTTTAAATACAGAAAGACACCAGTCATTGGATTTCAGCCTGTTGCGGATCTCCTTGGTCCCTCCCTGGATATAAGTATCAAAAAGGCTCTCAATTACTGTCTTTTTCCCTTCCTCATTCCTGTAATCAATGATGGAGTTAAAGATCTTGTGTTTGCAGTGTTCGGACCAGGTCTGGGCAAGGGCCTCAAGTTCAAGGTCGGTAAGTCGTCCCGTAAGCCCGACTTTGGCCCTTTCTTCCTGCACATCAGGCCTTTGGACATACTCCCTTATCTGTTTCATCTCCTTGAGATTGAGTGCCAATACCCTGTCTTTTGACATGGCTACCAGTTCCTCATCCGTTAGCACAGAGAGATCTATCTCCTTTACTTCTACTGAAGCCTTGTCTCTAACCTTGGGAACCGCATGAAAAGGGCTCTGTTTCTCAGACCAAACTTCACCAAGCGTATCCCTTGAGACTATGGTGGTCCTCTGTATCAGATCA
>WTCF01000158.1 GCA_013138705.1 Deltaproteobacteria bacterium | reverse complement strand
CTGACATGACAAACTACTGCGAGGCCCTGAGGGAAGTGGCCACTTCAAAGGGAGAGGTCCCGAGCCGCAAGGGCTATCCCGGATACCTCTACAGTGATCTTGCCTCTATATATGAAAGGGCCGGACGTATAATCGACAGACAGGGCTCTGTCACTCAGATAGCCATCCTTACCATGCCGGACGATGACATCACTCATCCTATCCCTGATCTGACAGGGTATATCACCGAAGGCCAGATAGTCCTCGACCGTTCTCTGGCCCAGAGGGGCATTTATCCCCCGATAAACGTATTGCCGTCTCTTTCCCGGCTTATGAGCGATGGTATCGGTGAGGGAAGAACCAGGAAAGACCATGGGAACCTCTCAAGCCAGCTCTATGCTGCCTATGCCCGTGCACGGCAGGTACAGCGGCTTGCATCCATCATAGGAGAAGAGGATCTTTCTGCAACTGACAAACTTTATCTCACTTTTGCAAGGGAATTCCACGAACGTTTTCTGCAGCAAGGGGCAGACGAAAACCGCACCATAACCCGGACACTGGAACTTGGATGGGAACTGGTGATGCTCCTTCCGGAGCAAGAACTCACCCGTTTAAAGCCGGAAGAGATCGATCGCTACGGCAAGAAGAGGACCTCTGACGCTGAGGAAGTCGTCCCCAGCGGGGAGAGAACCAGCATTTAACCAACCATGGAACGTATCCAGATACCCGCAACCAAAAGTAACCTCATTCGCCTGAAGGAAGAGCTGGTCCTTGCCGAGGAGGGGCTTGAACTCCTGGACCAGAAAAAGGAGATCCTTATTAATCGTATAGGCATCCTGGCATCAAAGGCAGACCATGTGCGAAAAGAAGTAAATCAACGCCTTCTCAGGACCTATGCCTTTCTCAAAGATGCCCTTTTGGAGAATGGCGAATCTTCGGTCCAGGCCACAGGGCTTGGAGTAAAGACCGGGGAAAGCGTCGTGCTGAGGGAACGCAGTCTTATGGGGGTGGTGCTCCCCCTGGTCCGAATAGACCTTCCACCACACAAGCCGGGCTATGGGTTCTATGGAACAGGCAAGTCCATGGACGCCACATCCGAGGCCGTTCACAGAGCCATGGAGGTTGTGGCAGAGCTGGCGGAGCTGGAGGTAGGCATTGAGCGCCTCATGGCAGAGCTGAAAAAGACGCTTAAGCGGATAAACGCCCTGGCCCATATCTATGTCCCGGCCTACAGGGCAACGATCAAGGCCATGGAAGAAACGCTTGAGGAGAAGGAGCGAGAGGCACTTTTTCAGCTTAAACATATAAGGAAGAAATCGGCATCCTTCATGGCAAGCCAGAAGTAGTTTACACTTTGTTCATCCTGTACTTTGGCAGTGAAATGGAAACTTGAAATTAGAAACTTGAAATTAGAACTGATTGATCGAGTTTTTATCCAATTTCCAATTTCTATTTTCCAGTTTCGGCATCCAGCAATGGGGACACATAGATTATGAAGGAAGACCATAGGCTATTTGCCAGAATATTGATCCCTGTCGATGGCTCGAAATTCAGCCTGAAGGCAGTGAGGCTTGCCAAACATCTTGCACAAATCCAGGGTTCAGAACTGCTCTTGCTCCACGTACTGGACACGGCTGTACTCGATCAACTATGCAGGTTTAACTACAAGCCCCACGATGAAGTCCGTGCCGACATGGAAGGAAGTGCAAAGGCCTTTCTGGAAGACATGTCCCTGGAGATCAGTCAATCCGGTGTTTTGGTCTCCATAACCATCAAGGAGGGGACC
The DNA here is from genome assembly GCA_013138705.1 of Deltaproteobacteria bacterium. Next base: position 1,296 of record WTCF01000158.1, on the reverse strand, counting down.
CCTCACGAGGTGATCATTGATGAGGCAGTCAGTTGGGGTGCTGATCTAATTGTTATGGGAAAGCTGGGGAAAAGAGGCGTAAGCAGGATCCTGCTTGGAAGCGTGGCCGAGCGCGTGATCGAGTTTGCCAACCTCCCTGTATTGCTGGTTAATGCTTGAACCCGGATTATGCATGATTCCGCTCCGAGGTTTTGGGAAATCCGGCTTCTTGTAACCTGGTCAGGACCTCATCCCTGGTGATGTCGTACCAGTTGGCATAGGCATCAGCCACTGCAAAATACCGCCCTGTCCTTATATTCGGGCAAAAGATCTCTTCAGCAATGGGAGAAATCCGGGAAACAGAGCTTTCTGGAGCAGTTGGTACTGCCACGACTATCTTACTTGCCCCTTTTCGGCGAACCGTTTCTACGCAGGCCAACATAGTGTAGCCTGAGGCAAGACCATCATCTGCCATCAATATTGTCTTGTGAAGCACATCGGGAAAGGGAGTTCCCTGGCGAAAGATACGATTTCTCTCTTTGAGATCCGTTTTTACCTTGGTTATCTGATCCTCTATTTCCTTTGGAGAAAGCTGAAGAAAGGCGACAAGCTCATTATTTAGAAAGACATCTCCATCCAGTGTTACGGCACCAAAACCTGCTTCGGGATTTCCAGGTATTGGAATCTTTCTGACAATTATAAGATCAAGGGGCAGTGAGAGGCCCTTTGCCACCTCAAGTCCTATAGGTACCCCACCGGAAGGTATGGCAAGGACAAGGGTCTCTTTTGCCTTTTCGTAGTAAGGACTGAGCATTTCTGAAAGCACCTTTCCGGCATCGTCCCTGTCCTTGAAGACAAACCTCTTGTCACGGAGGCTGGATATTTCGCAGATCTTTGCAGCCATTTGGGCCTTCTGTTATACTCGTGCCTGATAAAATGCCGGTGTCAGGGGCAACTCCTTCTTCATTTAGTCATAGGCGTGTGTGCCCAGGACACACTTTACACCGAATTTTTTCTCAACTATTTCCTTAAACTGATCAAAGTCATGGTTCTTACACATGGGTATTGCCTTAACCATACAATTGCTGAGATGCACCGCATCAATCTTGACGTTCTTTTTGACCGCTCCTATATTGGATATCACGGCCCGACCTGGACACTGGCAGCGCAGAAAGCCGACCAGCACTGGATTGTCGTATTGGGCGAATTCCCCGTTCTTTTCCGCCACTGCGTTGATACACTTGTATTCCCCCGGACATGCGTAACCCTGATCCATATACGCACCGCAACCTATAAGTAAGATGTTCATTTACTCCC
>WTCF01000175.1 GCA_013138705.1 Deltaproteobacteria bacterium | reverse complement strand
TGAGAAAACATTCTCGCTCAAATTCCTCCCCATACGAACGTTTTTCTATTGGTCTTCCAGTTTTGACTGCTTCATGTAGTTGTGCCCAACCGTCTAAAATATGATGGTGGTGAAGAATAATGTAACCAATATACTTTGGGGATTTACTAGAAAGAAACTCCAGAGAAGCTGACGAATTTTTGTAATAGTCATCCCCCTTAACCAAGAGTCCCATAGCAGAGAGTGCATTAAGAAGATGTTCAGCTCCACGCTCATCAGCTTCAATTTTTGTGGCAATATCAGACAGGCTTAAGTATCCATCATCAATCGCTGTAAAGATTCCGAGTCGTACTCCTGCCTGCAGAGAACATCCCCGCCAGTAGGAGCTTGATACGTTTAGTAAATCGCCTTTGGTCCAATCTTTCTTCTTAGTCATCTGTGGCCTTATCTCAGTAATATTTTACTATTTTTCAATCCCCTGTCGTCCCAACGCTGGCATCACCTTTTAATTAGCGTAATAACAACTCTTCAAGCTCATTAAGGTTTTTTATCGTTACATCCGGGTTATGGTCTCCGTTGACGGGATCGAAACTTTCATAGGGCGTGTACTGTTCAATTAGGATAGAGTACATTCCCATACGCTTGGCGCCTTGAACATCAGCCAGCCAATTGTCACCGACATAGACACACTCTTTTGGGCGAAGGCTGAGAAGATTTAAAATGGCTTTAAAGGGCTTCGCATGAGGTTTTACATAGCCAACATCTCCCGAAATAACCACGGCTTCCAAAATATCCGAAAGCCCTAATTTCATAAGACTATGCTGAATAGAGCGACTGCAGGGATAGTTCGATACAAGCCCTAACCGATATCGTTTATTAACTTTTTTAAGCAACTGTAATACATCACTAGAAAGTTTCACAACATTGACGAATGATTTATAACGTGCTTGGATCAATGCATTGATCTGACTTTCTTTTGGAACTACGTTGTATATCTCTCGAATCAGCTCCTCAGTAATAGACTTTAGATCATTCTCTCTAAATCCGCTGGTAAAAGGAGCCAAGGCTTGACGGTCACGGATATCTTTTAAATGGGAAGAATTGCAGTAGCCGAACATCCTCCTCAATTCCTTCTCAAGAGTGGCATACTGAACCTTTATTTGGCTCGGACCAAATTCAATTAATGTATTTCCATAGTCGAATAAAATGGCCTTTATTCTATCTTTAGAAAATGTCATTTGTTCATTGTTCCTATGCTCAACGTTGCGCCTCAGCCGCACAGCTTTTTTGCATCGGCTGAAAGCAGCTGGTTCGACATTCCTTTCAATTTTCGGGGATTATGTCCGTAAAAACAAAACCCTCTCGCTCGACGGTTTCACCGATGTGGATAGGAATCGATTCTCGGAACATCGGTCCACCAACAACAATCGTGTGAAACTCTCCATTTTCGCCACATGGATCAACGTTTTCAGGGAATTCCTTTAGCAGTGCCTTTGACCACCGGCGGCCAGCCAGGGCCCCATGCACTTTTCGGGGGTCAACGCAACTGATATATGCCTCAACACCGGACGACAACATCTGTTCTGCCAGAATGTTCGTAGGAATGTTCCAGATGGGAAATATAGGTCTGATTCCTGTTCCCCGCAGTTGGTTTTCACGATATTCTCTAATGTCTTGAAGAAAGAGGTCTCCGAAGGCCATGCACTCAATTCCGTTTTCATTGGCGCTGTCAACGAACGACCGCATGATGGCATCGCATTCTTCGTTACCGCATGGATGAGGAATGTTGATAATTTGGAGGGCCAGATCCAGTGCATCCGCTTGGCGTTTCAACCGGTCCGCTCTGGTTGCGTGCATGGATACACGGCCATATGCCTTGTTCACAACGGTGAAGAGGCCAAGGAGGTCAATCTCCGGATCCTGCCGCAGGGCATGCAAAGCCCATGCGCTATCCTTACCACTACTCCAACTCAAGAATGTCTTTTTCTTCATCCCAAAACACCTTCCCAACCACCTTGCGCTTCGTCTCAGACCACCACCTGTCAAATCTTCACGTCTCCCCATATTGAAACCATCTTCAATATACCACACCAACTCAAGGAAATATCCATCCTCCTGGCACAGTATTGATTTGCTTGCCCCGTTAAATCTAAATGGCATAATCTGACAATATGGAAGGACCGGGAATTAAGTCAAGGTTCGGCATGGTATTTTGAAACATGATGATTATTTAACTGGGGTAGCGGTTCTGATAGAGATAACCATGCCGCCCATGTCGACGGTTAACCCGGATTATGCACTTCAAATACCGAAAAAGGAGATAGCATAACCAGTGAGAACTTTCCGCATCAGATCCCCAAGGGGTCTATTACTTGTGCGGATAAGCAACACCTGCAGCCAGTCAAAGAAAGATTCTTTTCAAGTTGACCAAGAAAGTCATTCCAGTCGCAGTCTTCAAGAAAAATATCTTGGCGATTCAAACCCCTGGTGATGACATGATTAATCGCACCGGGCATATTGAGTCGTCTGTGTCGAGGCATGCTACCATGATAGCAACTCGCAAATCAACGTTAATTAAATTATTAAACTAACTCCGTCCCCTAAATTCTCTTGCCCGCCGGTCATGACCGATTACCTGGCCGAAGTTGATAAGTGTGGCAGTACTCCAAAACCCGCCAAGATACGCGGGTCAAGTGCAGCCGATGGTTAACTGTCCTTTATGGTTGCCTTTTTATTGGCCAATATGATTTCACTGGATTCAATTATATCTCGCTGATGGTCTATTGATAGCTTTATGGCTGTATAAAGTGTAACTGAGAAAAGAATAATTCCAGTTATTACAATCCAATTCTGCTGAGAACTATCGAGGACTTTGACCTTGTTGTTCCAAGCGTAAAAAGCGATGGTAATTAAAAGAAAATGAAGTATCCATGAGCGACATATCCTTAAACGATTTCTGTTGTAATCTATTTTTTGACCCAGATCTTGGCTATTAGCACGAACATATTTTTCTAATTCCATTGCTGCCAAGGGTTTGTTTATAGCTGTACTCAACTTTTTGATTTTATCAATTTTTTCCGCATATTCTTTATGAACTTTTTTTTGTGCTGGTTTTTCAACTAGATAAACGAATGGATCTCTTATTAGCCTGTCAGCTACAATGCCGAGTATATAAGTTACTGCTGTCAATGGGGCTATAAGTATCGGATTGATTTGAAAAAATGAAGAATCCAAATTTAGTCCCAAAATGTATGCGACAAAAAGAACTAGCCAGCAGAGTACCCCCAGGCCAATTATTAATAATTCAACGAATATTGCGGTAATGTTCATTGTTAGTTCCTAATCTCGTTTACAGTTAACATTATATATTAAGCAGACTCTGCTTTCTTAACTTCCTTCCTCAACTTCTTAACGAATAATCGGAAGTCCTAAAAATTATAAATAAATTCGATAGAAAGATCAAGGAGTGGAATTTCCATCGAATATTGGGCAGATATGGCCAGTAAGGTAAGAAAGGGTATGCGCTTCTTGAAGGCGTGCTTTTTTTGAGATTGGGCCAGGAAGCCTGCTTTTTCGTGCATATTTGGGAATTATGCAGAGTCTATATAATTGTGAAGATTAGTTATTTGGGGGGGGGATGCAGTGGAACATTTCAGGTGCTGTCTGTTGTCGAAACGGCACGTCCAAAGAAGCAACGTCATACAGCGGTAAGGTGGAACTTTGAGGACATTGTTGAATTTATTGAATAAGCTGTGACTTTATAGAATAGGGGATGCTGGTGAAATATTGACATTTGTTTAAGAAGAGAAAGGGGGGCAGCATGGAAGCATATATCCAAGTAGTTACGACAACTGAGAAAAGACAAGACGCCGGAAATAATTGCTTTACCTATTGTTTCCGGCAGCGATGACTACCTCGAATGGCTGAATGACCAGCTCAAGTCAATAGATGGGTGATCACCAAGCCTTGAATGCTATGGTCTTCCTCTATTGCGATGTCCTTAATTAGCCCCTTTATTGCCTATGGGACGCTGTGTCCCCTGTCACGCTTGGGCATATTTCCCATCAAGAAGATCGTGGGTAAGGTGAAAATGACACCTAATGATTAGGTTGGTACAATATCGTCGGCATCATTGACATTTTGCCTGCGGTTTTGTACCATCTCATCCATGGAACCTGCCAAAGAAAAAGCCATAAGATATATTCGGCAAAAGGGGGGGCTCATTCGGACACATGAAGCCATTGCCCATGGAATCCATAGAAGGACACTTTATGGACTTCGTGATGAGGGAACGCTTATCACCATTTCCCGGGGACTCCATCAGCTCTCCGATATGGATATCCCCGCTCAGGTTGCTCTTGCAGAGGTCACCAAGAGGGTCCCAAACGGCGTTATTTGTCTGATCTCGGCACTTGCCTTTCATGAGCTTACGAGTCAGACCCCACATTATGTCTGGCTGGCCGTGGAGCGGAAGGCACGAAAACCAAAGATAGAATATCCTCCTGTCCGGGTTTTCTTCTTTAGCGGAGATCTGTTCAGCGAGGGAATGGAAGTACATCGCATCATGGACCAGGATGTCAAGATTTATAACGCCCCAAAAACAGTGATTGACTGTTTCCGATGGCGAAAAGCTGTGGGACTTGATGTGGCCCTTGAAGCGGCCAGAGAATATCTGAGACGCCCTGGGGCAAGCCCTTCTCGGCTGATGGCGTATGCAAGAATCTGCAAAGTGGAAAAGGTGGTGCGTCCCTATCTCCAGGCGATGACAACATGACGTCGGGCACTGTGAAGGATATGGTCTCTTCCGTTCGAGGCCGATTATTGAACCTGGCACGTCAGACCGGGAAACCATTTGACGAAGTCTTGGTCTTGTATGGTCTTGAACGGTTTCTCTTTCGCCTATCTAAATCCGCTCATAAAAACGATTTCATCCTCAAAGGTGGGTTGCTGCTGGTGGGAATGGGCATGTCTCAGGTCAGGCCGACAAGGGACATTGATTTATTGGGTCTTATGTCCGCAGACGTTGAGACCGTTTCCAAGGCAATTCAAGAGATCGGCCACATGGATTTCAATGATGGTGTAGTCTATGATTTCTCCCAATTGACCTTTGAACCTCTCTCGCCGGACTCCGAATATCCCGGTATACGATTCAAGTCCGGTGGAAGACTCGGCAAAGCCCGAATACCCATGCAGATAGATATTGGTTTCGGCGATCCTGTCGTTCCGCAAGCCAATGAGATGGAATTCCCCACATTGCTGGATATGGAGCCTCCGGTGATCATGGGATATGCCGCAGAGACAATAATCGCTGAGAAATTTGAGGCAGCCTTAGATCTGGCTGACCTGAACAGCCGTATGAAGGATTTCTACGATATTTGGGTTTTGAGCCAAACTCATTTTTTTGAAGGCCAGATGCTTCAGGCGGCCGTTACCGCGACTTGCAGGAGGCGGAAGACCGCTATTCGTTCCGATGCAGAGATGTTTTCAGACGAATTTGCTGAGCGGTCTGATAAGCGGAGCCAGTGGTCAGCCTTCCTTAGCAAAGGCCCAGTGACAGACGCACCGGCAGAATTTTCGATTGTCGTGAGAGCGCTTCGAGATTTTCTTCTCCCGTTGGCCCGCTCAAGCGAGAAAGACAGGGTTTGGAATGCGATATGGACTCCTGGCGGGCCGTGGAAAGCGTGAGAATGAGTATTTGGAGTATTTGGGGCCGCTCTTTAGTTTTACAGTTTCTAAGTAATCCTTTTAGAACCGGTTCATGATGGCAAGAAAGTCGAAGATAAAGTCACCTGGGTTTTTACGTCACATCACAGCCCGAGGAACTGAGCATTGTAGCGGCTCCATGGAACCTCAAACTGAAACCTGCAAAACTGAAGGACGGCCCCTTGGACAAGAGATTTTCTCGCTATACTTTTACCCATTTCGGTTCAAGGCTGTTTTGGGTAAAAGAATAGAAACTAAAGGCTGGCGACCAGACATAAAGGACGGTGTGGAGTCAATATTGCCCTCTGGGAATGCTTGGGCATGTCAGAAGATCGTGGGTAAGGTGGAAATGACACCCAATAATGATTAGGTTGGTACAATATCGTCGGCATCATGTTTTTGAAGTGCCTTGGATACACCAGAATAATCAGCTATCATGGACGGGAACAAAAAATACGATACGTGCAGGGAACGGTCTCCTAATGATACTATGATTATCTGAATAAAAATCGGTGTTCGTGGAGGCAATCTGGATCGGTATCTGGTTTCAGGGACAGGGAATGTAACTGCTATGGCTCTGATTTTAAATTGTTTTCACATGGGGATAGGTGCGGATCAGGTTATCGGCAGTGAGAATAGTCAGGTTGTGATGGCGGGCGGAGGCAACAATAATTTGATCTGCAGGGTCTTTGTGGAAAGTGCCGGGCAGGATGGTTGACTCCAGAGAAACATTAACAGACAAGGGAAGGATATGGATAAATTGGTCTTGAGTCGCCTTATCTAACCAGGCCCTGACAGGTATAGAAAGACCAAGCTTGCCGAGACTAACCTTTTTTGCCACCTCCCATACACTGATGGCTGAGAGGAAGAAGGGATAATTATCAGCATTCTTGACAATGGTAGCTATTTCTGCAGAAAGGCGTTGAGGCTTCTCAACCATCCAGAGCCATATGTTGGTATCGAGTAAATACATTATTTACAAGCCTCCCAGTCGTCCTCTCCCAGCGGTTCGTCCCAGTCAGGACTGAATGTGACCGTGTTTTGTAAACAGCCAAGAAATTGTTCTGGGTCAGGCTTTGCAACAGTTGGAGGTATAACAACAGCGATCACCTTGCCACGGCGGGTAATCTCAATGGTTTCATTATCCTGTTCAACCGTACGAAAAAGCTTGGTGCATTTTGCCTTGAATTCAGTTATAGCTACTTGCATGGTCTTGCTCCTGGTCATCTGACTATTTTATATGACCATAATACGAATTGCACTTCTCTTTGTCAATGTTGCGTAAATATGAGTAGAGATAAATATCCAGCTATCGGGTAACGAGTCCTTGAATCGAAGAGGGTAATCCCTGAGATTAAGCGTAGGACATCGAGACGGCAGGCCATAAGCCGAAAGGTTGAAGGGATTGAGTTCCGAAAGGCTCAGTCGGGAGGGACGACGTAGTATGAAATACGGAAGTCTCCATATGCAATGCCGCTAATGGCAAGTTATTGTTCACCTCCCCCTGAAACCATGGCAGAGGGATTTGGGGGAAAGATTTTGTTCAAGCAGGTCACTTGATGCCCTACTTTTCCGAATCGCTCGAAAAAGCAATTTCTTATCACCTGGTAACTATTCAGGTTGAAGGCTGAAGGCTGAAGGATTTCAAGCATTTCGAAACGATCGAACAGAGATGAATCCTCTAAACTAATACTGCAATCTCGTCAGCCAACTCAAATGCCCGCAGTTTTGTGTGATCACGCATGTTTTGTCCCTATTAGCCTTATACCTTCAGTCTATCCACCTGAATAGTTACGAATGTTGTTTTATTTCGTGCTTTCAATCTTTCGTGTTTTCGTGATTGTGTTTCAGAATTTTCTGCCAGAAAAAAAGCGAAAATAAGTAACTTCTCAATAAGTTGGGGTAGATTACATTTTGCGACTATTCACTGGATTCCTGCTTTCGCAGGAATGACGGGCATTTATATTCAAACGTCATTCCGGCGAAAGCCGGAATCCAGACATCTTACCCTGAGTTATTGAGAAGTTACGAAAATAATTACTAAGGTACTAATGTAATGACTATACCGTGCCACATAAAATGGAAGAGTCATTAGGGCCCTGGAAAGAGTGCCTGCTGATATTACTGATTCCTGCATTTTCTAACATAGAGATAATTTCCTTTTCTGAGTAAGATTTCCCCCAATTATTTATCAGCATATTTAATGAAAATAAAGCCGGAAACTCAG
>WTCF01000151.1 GCA_013138705.1 Deltaproteobacteria bacterium | reverse complement strand
TCAGGATAGTAGTTGCCCTGTCATGGGCAGAGATACCTGTTGTGACTCCATGTCTAGCCTCTATGGATACTGTAAAGGCCGTGCCGTACATAGACGTATTCTGGGAAGTCATCATAGGGAGCTTCAGTTTGTTTACCTGATCTTCCGCAAGGGCAAGACAAATCAAGCCGCGACCATACCTGGCCATGAAATTGATGGCCTCAGGGGTCACGGTTTCTGCAGCCATAGTGAGATCACCCTCATTTTCCCGGTCCTCGTCGTCGACAAGGATAAACATCTTTCCAGCCCGAATATCCTCAATTGCCTCTTCTATGGTGGATAATGACATTGTTAAATGAACCTCGTTAAAGAAATTTTCGTCAGTGAACGGTTACCTTTTATAAAAATCCATGCTGTGCCAGAAACTCCGTATCAATATTGGTCGGTTTCTCTGTTTTAATATGCCCAGCCAAAAGTAATTTTTCAATATACTTCCCAATGAGATCTACCTCAATATTGACTTTATCTCCCTTATTCCTGAAACCCATAGTAGTGAGCTTGGCAGTATGCGGGATGATGGCCACGGAGAAACGGCCCTTACTACAACTGTTTACAGTAAGGCTGATGCCGTCAATTGCAACCGAACCTTTTTCAATAATGTACCGGTCAAGGCTCTCGGGGATAGCTATAGTAAATAAAGTGAACTGGCTTAGATGCTCCTTTTCAATTACTTCTCCTATTCCATCCACATGACCACTTACCAGATGTCCGCCAAGACGGTCTGAGAGCCTGAGGGCCTGCTCAAGATTAACACGGCTTCCAACCCTGAGCCCGGGCAATGTGGTCCTTGAAAGGGTCTCTGGTGAAACTTCCACACTGAACACGTCATGGGAGATAGTGACGGCGGTCAGGCAGACCCCGTTCACAGCAATACTCTCCCCCTCCTGTGGATCTTTAATAGGGAAAACAGGATGAATAGTAAAGACCAGACCCTGACTTGCCTGACGAACATCCTTGAGGGTCCCAAGGCCCTGGATTATCCCTGTAAACATATATGGTCAGCTCCAGAAAGAATCAATGTTTGTGACCAGACCACGGACCAGCCAATTATCGCCCAGCTTGCGATGTCGAACCTTTGACAGCCTTGTTGCCCTTTCCACGTTCTCGGCCCCTGAACCGCCTATTGCGGGCCGGGCATCCTTTCCGCCGATTACCATGGGAGCATAATAAAAAAATGCCTCATCAACAAACGCATGGTCCCAGAATGTCCCGTGGACCGTGGCCCCGCCTTCCACCAGAAGTGACTGCGCCCCAAAGTCGCCCAGCATCCTGAGCACATCCCTGATGTTTACCCTGCCCTGCCCATCGGGCGGCGTAAACCAGACTTTTGCACCGGATGCCTCCAGGGCCTGCCTGTGTTCATCTGTGGATTTACCTTCCACCCCGATTATCACAGTAGGTGCAGAGGACTTCAGGCAGCATATCCGGCTGGAGGGATCAACGCTCAGTCCACTGTCCAGCACTACCCTGATGGGATCTTTAACAGCTTTTTTGCCCTTTCTGCAAGTAAGCTGTGGATCATCCGCCACTATGGTACCTTTGCCGACCAGTATAGCGTCACTTATTTCCCTTAGGCGATGCCCCGATCTGCGGGCCTGCTGATTGGTAATCCACTTTGAGTGACCTGTCCGGGTTGCAGTTCTGCCGTCCAGGCTGCATGCCACCTTGGATCTGACCCAGGGCATACCGGTCAACATGTGCTTAGCAAAGGGGGCAATCAATAGACGGCACTCATCTCTGAGGCACCCTGTCTCGACTTCAATGCCCTTGTCCCGCAGAAACTCTGATCCGCCTCCGGCCACCTTCGGGTTTGGGTCAAGCGTCCCGATTACGACCCTTCTGATGCCTGCCTGCAGTATGGCATGTGTGCAGGGCGGTGTCCGACCGGTGTGGTTGCAGGGTTCCAGGGTTACATACAGATCAGCCCCTTTGGCCGCATCTCCAGCGGCCCTCAGGGCATGGACTTCAGCATGGGGTGTGCCGGCCTTCCGGTGCCGGCCTTCTCCCAGGATCATGCCTTGCCGAGCCACAACCGCGCCTACGGCAGGGTTTGGAGTGGTGTACCCAAGGCCCTTCTCACCAAGTCTAAGGGCCCTGCGCATAAACCTTTTATCTTCACCGGCCCACATTTAAGAGTCTTGATTGCGGGAACTTTCGCTCAGCAGCTCTTGCAGTTGATCCATGAACTCATTGAGGTCCTTAAATTGCTTGTATACGGAGGCAAAGCGAACGTAAGCCACATCGTCCCATGCCCTCAATTTGGACATGACACGTTCCCCTATGAATCTGCTTTCCACCTCCCTTTCTCCGCTATCTTGAATTTCTTTCTCAAGATCGCTGACAAAGGCATCTACTTCGTCCATGCTCACCGGCCTTTTTTCACAGGCCTTAATTATTCCCTCAACAATCTTTCTCCGGTCAAAGGATTCACGCCTTCCGTCCTTTTTGACTACCATGGGCTGAAAATTTTCAATCCTCTCATAGGTAGTAAAACGCTCATGACAAGACAGGCATTCCCGGCGTCGACGTATGGCCCTGCTGTCCTGGCTGGACCTGGAGTCAACAACTTTACTCTCTGAAGAACTACAGAATGGG
>WTCF01000171.1 GCA_013138705.1 Deltaproteobacteria bacterium | reverse complement strand
GATTAACCATTCACGGGATTACAACGCCCGTTTTACCGCAACCCACCGAACTGTAAGCGTTTACAGGGTGCTGCAGATGCGAGGCGGAGGGTACGCAGACGTACTCCCTGTACTTCAAGTGCCCGACAACAAAGCAGATGCGGTGCCCTGTGAACGCTTACAAGGAGAATTATTTAATGTCTGCTAAATCATCTCATACAATGAAAAAGATACTGGTTACAGGTGCCGCCGGATTCATAGGATATCACCTTTCCGGACGACTTCTGGAGGAGGGGAGAGAAGTCGTAGGTCTTGATAACATGAACGACTACTATGATCCGGTTCTCAAGGAGGCACGCCTTTCCCGGCTTACACCACATGTTAATTTCAAATCAGTGCGGAAGGACCTGTCAGACAGGGCGGCAATGGAAGAACTCTTTGTGGCAGAGGGGTTTGATGGAGTGGTAAACCTGGCAGCCCAGGCAGGCGTGCGCTATTCCCTAATAAACCCTAATTCCTATGTGGATTCAAATCTGGTGGGTTTTATGAATGTCCTTGAGGGCTGTCGATATAATAATGTCAAGCACCTGGTCTTTGCCTCGTCAAGTTCTGTATATGGGGCAAATACCAGGATGCCTTTCAGTATCCATGACAATGTGGACCATCCGGTGTCCATCTATGCTGCTACTAAAAAGGCCAACGAGCTAATGGCCCACACATACAGCCATCTGTATGGTCTACACTCTACAGGGCTTCGCTTTTTTACTGTTTACGGGCCGTGGGGAAGACCTGACATGGCCCTCTTTTTGTTCACAAAGGCCATATTAGAAGATCGTCCCATAGATGTGTTCAACCACGGTAAAATGCGCCGGGATTTTACATACGTAGATGACATTGTTGAGGGGGTGGTAAGGGTCCTGGACAGACCTGCCGAACCCAATCCCGGCTGGACTGGTGATGCACCGGATCCGAGCTCAAGCTACGTACCGTACAAGCTCTATAATATTGGGAACAATCAGCCGGTGGAGTTGTTGCGTTTTATTGAGATAATAGAAGAATGCCTGGGAAAGAAGGCCCGGAAAAATCTGTTGCCCTTGCAGCCGGGGGACGTGCCGGCCACCTATGCAAATATTGATGACTTGATGAGAGATGTAGGGTTTAAGCCAAGCACCACCCTGGAGGAAGGGATTCCCAGGTTCATTGCATGGTATAATGATTATTATAAGGTGTAAGTGGATGGTGACGATTCCGGTAATCGCTCAACCAACATCTCAATAAGCTTGTCAATACCCTCTTTGGTTACCGCAGAGATATAAACCGCTTCGGGATTGGAAGCAGGGGTATCTTCTTCCAGCAGGTCTATTTTATTATAGACCAGTATCCTTGGAGTTGTTAACAGGTCCATTTCTTTCAGAATCTGTTCTACTGCTATTATCTCCCCCTTTCTATACGGGCTGGTTGCGTCAACCACGTGTAAGAAAAGATGCGCGTCTTCCAATTCTTCCATGGTGGCCTTAAATGCCACCCGGAGGTCTTTTGGCATATGTCGAATAAAGCCGACAGTATCTGCCAGCAGCACATCCCTTGCCCCGGGGAGGGCAATCCGTCGTGTTGTTGGATCAAGGGTTGCAAAGAGTCGGTCTTCAGCAAAGACTTTGCAGCCGGTGAGTCGATTGAGAAGGGTGGATTTGCCTGCATTGGTGTAGCCTATAATTGAGATCACAGGAAGGCCTTCCTTGGCCCTGCGCTTTCTTCTCTCTCTTCTTCCCCTGGAAAGGCCCTTTAGTTCCCGCTCGAGAGAGCTGATACGCTGCTTTACCCTCCTGCGATCCTCTTCCAGCTTGGTTTCACCCGGCCCCCTTCCTCCTATGCCTCCCATAAGCCTTGACATGGCAGTCCCTCGACCCAGGAGCCTTGGGAGCAGGTAGCGGAGCTGGGCCAATTCCACCTGGATTTTTCCCTCTTTGCTTTGGGCCCTTCTCGCAAAGATGTCCAGGATCAGTTGAGTGCGGTCTATGACTTTGAGATCTACCATCCTGGCAATGTTGTTTAGCTGTATGGCCCTGAGGTCCTGGTCAAAAATCACCATGGTGCCCCCCAGATAAAGGCCCTTCATCAGGATTTCCCTCAACTTTCCTTTGCCCAGCAGGTGTGCGGGATTATAGCGAGGAACACGCTGCCAGATCTTTTCCAGCACCTCTACATTGGATGAGCGGGCAAGTTCCGCGAGTTCTGCAAGTGATCGCTCTGCCTCAAAGCGGGGATGTTGGCTTGCGTGTACCAGAATCGCACGCTCTTCCGTCTCCCCGGGGGACAGTCCGCCCTGAGATTTCTGTATTTCTGTCTCAAGTTCTTGAATGAATACTGCAAAAGGCAGGTCAACAGCGCCGGGATGCCGGAAAGTAAGTATTTTCCACTGCTGGTTTTCAGGGTTGGGGGGCAGAAGGTGGGCAAAACATACTTGGCCCGGCAGGTTGTCTTTAACCTCAATAGTTACCATGGCATCCAATCTCAGCAGGGCGAGATCCGAGAGGTCCTCGGTATTTATTCCTTCATTTTTATTAAAATGGGTATGAATGCACCGCAAACCCTTTAAGCGGCCAAGGCCCCTGCGGTAAAAGCTTATATCTGGTATCAATATACTGTGATGATCACCAAGGATGACGTGGCGTATTATACCTTTTCGGTTTACTATGACCCCGACTTGCCTGGCCATGGGTCCGGAGATCTCAGTCAAGGTCCTTGCTATTTCAGGGGTTAACAACTCGTCGGGGGGTATTTTTCTACGGAAAAGGCGCTCAAGGCCCCGGCGCTCGGAATGTGTCAGGCCTTTGATGTTTCCAAAAACTTTTGCTATGGCTTAATCCTCCTGAATTCGATTATAATATAAAGTTAGTTTCATGCAAAAATAATGAAAAGATCACCGTTACAAAAAACCAAGATAATATGTGTGGCTAACCAGAAAGGTGGCGTTGGCAAGACCACAACCGCTGTAAACCTGGCAGCAGGCCTGGCCATCCTCAAGAAATCCGTATTGCTTGTGGATTGCGATGCCCAGGGAAACGCTACCAGCGGCCTCGGAATTGCCGCCCAAAAGGGGCTGGATAGACACCTTTACCACGCTATCCTTGGTTTAGTCGGCACGGCCGAAGTGATACAGTCCACATCTGTTGCCAATCTTTCCATTATTCCTTCAAATATGGATCTGGTGGGGATAGAGGTGGATCTGGCAGGACGTAAAAACAGAGAGGGCGTACTGAAGGGACTTTTAGCTCCTTTGAGTTCCTTTGATTATATAATATTGGACTGTCCCCCCTCTCTGGGGCTGATAACCATAAATGCCCTGAGTGCTTCAAATTCCGTAATCATTCCCATGCAATGTGAATATTATGCCCTTGAGGGCTTGAGTCAGTTAATAAAGATTATAAGGCTCGTGAAACATAACTTCAATCCCACACTCCATATTGAAGGCCTGTTGCTCACCATGTACGATTACCGCATTCGTCTTGCATTTCAGGTCGCGCGTGAGGTGCGGACACATTTCAGGGACTTGGTTTACAAGACTACTATCCCCAGAAACGTAAGATTAGGTGAGAGTCCGAGTCATGGGAAGCCGATATTTTCATACGAACCGAGATCCAAGGGGGCAGAGAGTTACCTGGCCCTGGCCCGCGAGTTCCTGGGCTGCCAGAGGAGGTCATGATGAAGCTCAAGGGTGGATTAGGCAAAGGGCTTGGAGCCCTTCTTTCTACAGAAGACATATATGATTTAGAGAGTCCTGGGTTTTTCCTCTGTCCCATAGAAAAGATACGGCCAAATCCCGATCAGCCACGAAAGCATATAGATCAAGATTCCCTTGAGGGCCTTGCC
>WTCF01000020.1 GCA_013138705.1 Deltaproteobacteria bacterium | reverse complement strand
CCTTACGCTCCCTGTACGGTTGAGGGTCTGTTATCAAAGGATTATGACTACTGGGCCCTGGGGCATGTCCATAAAAAGGAAGTACTCCACGAGGACCCACTGATCGTTTTTCCCGGGAATATTCAGGGAAGGCACATTCGCGAGACCGGCCCCAGGGGATGCATGCTAGTTACGGTAGATGACAGCGGCCATGCAAACGCTGATTTTCGTCCCCTCGACGTCATTCGTTGGATGCGGTGCGAAGTAGACGCATCAGGCGCGGATAGAGGCGACGACGTTGTAGATCGCATCTGTGAACAGGTTAAAGAACTACTTGAACAAAGCGACCTGCCATTGGTGACGCGGATTGAGGTAGACGGGTCGTGCCGTGCCCATGCCGAACTAGCGGCTGATCCGGAGCATTGGACCAATGAGATACGGTCAGCGGCCATGGATTTGAGTAATGGCCGGATCTGGATCGAAAAGGTAAGACTCCGAACAAATCCCTTATCCAAAGGCAAGGTGTCTGAGCCGGCCGACGGTCCGGTGGGCGAGATTCTTCACTTGCTCGATGAGGTCCAATCTGATCCGGCCCGGTTTGGGACGCTTGGTGAATCTTTAAATGATTTCTGGAAGAAGCTGCCAAGGGAGATCAAGGAGGGCAGGGATGCCATTTCACCGGACAATACCGAATGGATGACAAATATGCTCGATCAGGTCCGGCCCATGTTGCTCCGTCGTCTTGTCTCAAAAGGAGATGCCCCATGAAGATACTCCGGATAAGACTTCTCGCGTTCGGTCCGTTCACCGACAAGATACTCGATCTCCACAAAGGACATGAAGGTCTGCACATTGTCTATGGCCCGAATGAGGCAGGTAAGACCTCGGCTCTGCGAGCGCTCAGACAACTGCTCTACGGAATCCCGGAGAGGCCTTCAGACGCATTCATTCATCCATACGCAAAGCTGCGAATCGGGGGAAAGCTCTTGAAAAGCGACGGAGCGGTCCTTGAGTTTGTGCGTCGGAAGGGCAGGGTCAATACACTCCGTGCCAAGGACGACGCCACGCTAATTGACGAATCGCATCTTCATACGTTTCTGGGCGGCGTGGACTCAGATCTATTTGCCACGATGTTCGGCATTGACCATGCTGACCTTGTCCAGGGAGGAGAGGAGATCATCCAGGGAGGGGGAGATGTGGGCCAGGTCCTCTTTGCCGCAGGCTCCGGGATTTCCGATCTCCGAAAGGTCCAGGACGAACTCCAGGCAGAAGCTGAAAAATTGTTCAAACCCAGGGGACAGACACAGCGAATCAATGAAGCGCTGGCCACACTCAAGAAAAACAAAAAGGCCCTGCGCGAAGCAGAGCTGCCCGGCCAGGAATGGGTCCGGCATGACAGGGCACTGCGTGAGGCGCTTGATCACAAGCAATCTATTGATCAAAATTTAGGACAGAAACAGCGTGAACAGCATCGTCTGGAGAGGATCAGAGAGGCCCTGCCTGCCATTAGTCAACAAAAAGAGCTATTGAATGATCTTAAGATGTGCGCCGATGCAGTGCTCCTGCCTGCTGATTTCGGCGATCGGCGGCGGGATGCCCTTACAAATTTACGAATTGCAGAAAACGACAAAACACAGGCTGGCCAAAGTCTCAAAGAGATCAACAAGGCACTTGAGGAACTGGCTATTCCGGAATCCCTTATTGAAAACGCTGATTTGATCGAACAACTGCATCAGGATCTGGGCAGTCAACGCAAGGCAATGAAGGACAGTTCAGAACTCTTAATTCAAAGAAATAGCCTGGAGGTGGACGCAACTGCGATCCTAAAGGAACTTCGTGACGACCTCACACTCGATCAGGCTGAACAGCTTCGGCTGAGTAAGGCGGAAAGCGTCAGGATCCAGGGACTGGTCAACACGCATGAAAAGTTGGCAACCAGAATGGAAAGCGCCAGGGAGGAGATTTCTAAATTTTCCCTGCGTATAGACGATTTGAAAAGGCGTCTTTCCAGATTTGAAAATCCGCGCGATACCGGTGAACTCAGCGGGGCCATTGAGCGTGCGCAACAACACGGGGCGCTGGAAGAGCATTTTCAGACAGAATGCACGGAAATCCGGCTGGCTGAGCAGGCGGCAGAGATTGCTTTAAAGAGGCAGCAACTCTGGGCGGGGAATCTTGAAGATCTTGAAAAGTTGCCTGTTCCGTCGCTTGAGACCATTGATGCATTTGAGCATCGTCTGAATGAATCACAGGGAGAAGTTACAAAGCAGCGTGCTGAAATCGATGAGCTTGAACGTAATGTGGTGGATCTCGATGGCAAGATCGAACAGTTGCGCCTGGAACAGGAAGTCCCTACTGAGGACGACTTGCTTGAGGCAAGACGCAGACGCGAAGAGGGCTGGCAGCTTGTTCTTCGGGCCTGGAAGGAAAGACACGAACCAAGTGTGCAGGAGCGGGATTTCATAGCTGATTTTCAACCTGCAGACGACCTGGCAGGGGCATATGAGCTCAGTGTCCAACACGCGGATGAACTCGCTGACCGGCTCAGGCGTGAGGCCGATCGGGTCGCGAACAAGGCCACGCTTCTTGCGGACCGCGAAACGCGCAAGAACCAATGTGTGCGCTTGAAAGACATGGTCAAAACGGCTGAAGTTGGGCTTGCAAAGATCAAAGAAGAATGGCTCGCGGAGTGGAAAGCAATCGGGATTTCACCACAATCGCCAAGGGAAATGCGTGTATGGGCCCAAGACCAGAGGGCTTTGGCAGACCATGTTTCGACTATTCGTGAACAAAAGGCAAAGGCCGGCGTTCTTAAGGCCCGTACCGAGACGCATTGCAAAGAATTGAGCGAATGCCTTGTGATTTTGGGAGAGCCTGCTGCCTATGCAGACGAGACACTGGTCCATCTCATAGAGAGGAGCCAAAAAGTCGTCGATCGTATGGCCCTGATAAAGTCCGAACACGAGCAGGTTATCCGTGATCTGGAACAAAAGGGAAACGATCTGCAAGAAGCAAAATCAAGGGCCAAAAAGACCGAACAGGACCTCTTGCAATGGCAATCCGAATGGACAAAGGCGATCCGGTTTCTGGGTCTTGAATCTGGTGCCGACCCTTCCCAGGCTGTCTCTGTAATAGAGGATATCAAGGACCTCTTTGTGAAGCTCAAAGAGGCGGAGGTGCTTCGCCAACGGATTGATGGCATTGATACGGACGCAAAGGCGTTTGCCGGGAAAGTCCATAATCTGGTGGGGCGCGAGGCCCCGGACCTGTCAGGACTTCCGGTCGAACAAGCTGTTGCAGAATTCAATGCCCGGCTTACCCGGGCCCGAAAGGCAAAGACACAACAGCAGAGCCTGGAGCAGCAAGGCCAACAGGAACAAAAAAAGTCACGGATCGCTGAAGAGAAGATAGCCAAGATCCATGCCCAACTGGCGACCATGTGTCAAGAGGCCCGGTGTAAAAGCCATGAGGATCTGCCTGCGGCTGAAGAGCGTTCGGCCAGCCGGCAGCAGATCCAGTCCCAACTTGAGCAACTGGAAGAACAGCTACGCAAACTGAGCGGCGGTGCAACCCTTGACGAATTTATCCAAGACGCTCAGAGCATTGATCCGGACAGCATCGACCCTGTAGTGGACCGGCTTGCTGAGGAAATCGAACAGTTCATCCGGCAAAAATCAAATCTGGACCAGACCATTGGAAGCGAGCGGACTGAGCTGAGCAAAATGGACGGCAGTGCCCTGGCTGCCGAGCTGGCCGAAGAAGGGCAGGGGCTCCTGGCTCGCCTTGAAACCGACGCGGAACAATATGTCCGCCTCCGGCTCGCATCAACTGTTTTGAGCCAGGCGATTGAAAGATACCGTGAAAAAAACCAGGGTCCGATTTTGAAACGATCAACGGATCTTTTTGCCCGTATGACCCTCGGTTCATTTGAGGGGCTCCGTTTGGAGTTCAGCGAAAGGGGTGATGCAGTGCTTGTGGGCGTCAGGCCTGGCGGCAAGGAGATCGTCGGTGTTGAGGGCATGAGTGACGGGACTGCTGACCAGCTCTATCTGGCCGTGCGGCTGGCCAGCCTTGAGACATATCTGGAAAGAAACGAGGCCATGCCATTCATCGTTGACGATATCCTGATTAAGTTTGATGACGACCGGGCCGTTGCCACCTTGCAGGTCCTGGCCCAACTGGCCGAGCGGACGCAAATCATTTTCTTCACCCACCACCGGCATCTTGTGGAACTGGCCGAGGCCCATATTGATAAGGATGTGTTGTTCGAGCATTCACTGTAATGTAACCGTTCACGGGTTCAAAGGTTCAGATGTTCAGGGTTTACCGAAAAAAGGAAAATAGGTGAAACATATTAACCGCGCCGGGAAAAATGAGGACACTGCAGAATAAAGAAGCATCTGTCATACTTGTCCATGGCCTCTGGATGAACGGGATGGAAATGAGCCTCCTCAAACACAGGCTCAATCGTTTTGGCTATCGACCATGGTCTTTCCGTTATTCCAGCACTAGCCTGGATCTTGAAGAAATCGCAACGCGCCTGAACACTTTCGTAGAGCAAATACCGGCCCAAACGGTCCATTTTGTGGGACACAGCCTGGGCGGACTGGTTGTTCTGAAGCTCTTTGAAGTTTTTCTCCGTCAGCGTCCCGGACGGATCGTCGCCCTTGGTACGCCATATCACGGTAATGAAACAGCGCGGCGCTTCATTCGCTTTCCGGGTAGCCAGCATCTGATCGGCCACAGCATAACCCAGTTGCTCAAAGGTGATGTCCCGGCATGGTCAGGTGAGCGAGACCTCGGCGTCATTGCTGGTACCCTGAATCTCGGCTTTGGCAGACTGATCGGTGCTGTCGGTAATCCGGGCGACGGAACCGTGCGTCTTGAGGAGACGCATATTCCCGAGGCCCGCGATTTCATCACTCTACGTGTAAGTCATATGGGCCTGGTTGTCTCCAGAAAGGTCGCCACGGAGACATATCACTTTCTGAAACACGGGCGATTTTCTACAGTTGAATAAGCCAGCATACTGATTTTCACAGTTAACTATTGGCCATGTGCGCGCAAAATACGCGTGAATTAACTCCTCCAGGGGCCGAAACATTTATTTTTCCCTCTTTTTCACAACACATTGAAAATTTCTTGACCTACAGCCTCCAATAGTGCTATAGAAATTAGTGTGTGGTGCTTGGGAGTGCCGTTTCAGTCCAAATCGCAAAAAGCGATTTCCTATCAGCTGGCCGCTTATCATTACAGACACTGACAGTGTCAGAACCCTGACTATCGGGCTAGGTATGTTTGTGCAGCAGGAAAGCGGCTCGGATTGGAGCCTTCTGATGGCAGCCACCCTTTTTGTCTGTGCCCCCATCATTGCCTTCTTCATAGCGACCCAGAAGACCTTTATCAAGAGCTTCCTGACCTCCGGGATCAAGGGATAGAGCAAGACATTAGATCGAATGAATTCGGGCTCAGATATGAAAAAGACAAGAAAGAATCCGGTCTAGGATTGGCATTTTGAAAGGGAGGACGTGGACTATTCGATGATCTATCCTGTTTCCTTATCGAAGAGATGGATGACGAACCCATCAAAAAAGGATGCCTGGAAAAACAGCAGTGAAGAAAATTTTATTGGTAAATGAATTTTACACACCATACGGAAATGGCGGTGCTGAGCGCTCAGTTCAGCACCTTGCCGAGTCACTTGTCAGCGCAGGTCATGATGTTGTTGTGGCATGCACTGCACCGGAATCTTCGGTTGATGTAGTAAACGGTGTGAAGGTGTATTACCTGAAATTTAAAAGCACCCATGGACCATTTACCGATAGGCATTCATATGTTTATAAAAGATTTTGGGATATCAGAGACATATACAATCTTGCTACGGGACGGACCATGGGCAAAATCCTTGATAAAGAAAAGCCTGATGTGGTGCACACGAATAATATTACCGGTTTTTCCATCGCGCTCTGGCATGAAGTACGTAAACGAAACCTTCGACTTGTCCATACCTTAAGAGATTACTACCTGCTTTGTCCAAGAAATTCCATGTTTAGACAGGGAAAAAATTGCCTGAAACAATGCCTCTCCTGCAAATTAATTTCTGCATTCAAAAAAAGGTCCACCCATCGTGTAGATTGTGTTATCGGTGTAAGCCAATATATATTGGACCGTCATTTACAGTACGGTAGATTTAAAGGTGTGCCCAACTGTGTGATTCATAACATTTACGAGAGAAACACTCCATTATTTAGCAAAGATTTCTGTAACTACATCAAAATCGGTTTTATTGGCCGACTTGTTCCGGAAAAAGGTGTTAATTTTCTTATTCAGGCATTTTGCAACCCGGATGTACAGAGTTTGTCATCACTGGTAATCGCTGGAGATGGCCCTTTAGATTATGTTGAGAATCTAAAGTCCAAAGCTCGAACAGCTAAAGCTTCAATAGAATTTTTGGGCTTTGTAGCTCCTGAGAAATTCTACGCCCGGGTGGATACCGTGGTGATCCCCTCGTTATGGCATGAACCGCTTTCCAGGGTTGTGCTTGAGGCTTTCGCTCACGGGATTCCAGTAATTGCATCAGAACGCGGGGGAATGCCTGAGATTATCGATGAAGGTAGAACAGGGTTTTTATTTGACCCTGATGACCCAAGCTCTCTCGTAAATGTATTAAAAGGACTCACTCAATCCAATGGGTCCAAATTAGAACTGGCAAAAAATTGCCTAAACAAAGCCAAACAATTTTCATCTGAATACATAATTGATCAATACCTAAACATCTATTTCTCAGCCAGGTAGAGAATGTTAATCGAATTAGTAAAAGTTCTTTAAAAGTGATGGGCGAAAAAAGTCAGGTTGAGAAATGTCCAATCCGTTCTTCCACACTCCAGCATCATTTCAGTCTGGCCTTCCCCCAATTGGTAGCAATATGGGAAGTCTGAAAATATATCAGTATATCTCTATGTCCTCTCCACGATTTTCGGCATGTTGTGCAAAGGTCTCGCCTTTTAACCAAAAAATTAACACTCTCTTCATCAAAATATAACAATACCCAAGTATCAAGTATAGATGACTGGGTAAAATATAAGAAAATCATTTGTGTTGGATTCGGCCTTACGATTTTTAAAGTTTAACAGAAAATTAACGCTATCTTAATAACACTGTAACACTGAAGTGGCTTAAAAAGCGGCTATCTTGTTAGTATAGACCAATTTTTCTACGACTACTATTTTTTATTAAACTGTGTGAACCCTCAGAAAATAAGGGTTTTATAAAAAACTTACCGGAATAGGGGATATATGGGTGGTCAACGACAATGATAGTAGAGGATGGACCCGCCTGATCAATGCCGGCAAGCCTTGACGGCCGTAGCAGATCCTCCTGGAGTCCCTGTGTACAGTGACTGCTCAATAGCAAGTTTAGTAATAGCAATAAGATGGCACAGACCGCACACGTTTGTCTATTCCGCCTTATCTAATACCGTCGGTTTGCGGAAGATTCTTTTTGGGGAAAAATTTAAAACAAAGAAAGGAGTAAAAGATGATGCGAAAAATTATTCTTAGAAGCTTTTTCCCGCAATTTCTTCAACTGACGTAACGCCGAAGAGGTCACAATAGGCTGTTAATGTGCCATCGGATTTAAGGCTGTTTTGCACTCTTTTGGTAAGGGATGTCTTGCCGTATCGCCTTGGTGAAAACAGAACGACATTTATATTGGATTTTGCATAGGAGATAAGGTCGGCAAGCTCTTTCTCCCGGTCACAAAAAGGGGCGTCAACAGGTATTTCTTTGAGATAAAATGGATTTTTTTTCATTGCGTTGCTTTCTTTAAGCAACTTAATTAAAGCATGATTTATTAATCATTGCAAGCAATAAACCCAAACGTTCATGACAGTGGCTTTCGTCACCCCCGAGCATGAAAATTAACCGCCCGCTCGCTGCGCTCGCTCGACGCACGCGGACGAACACAAACTCCGGCATTTGCCAAACCGGCAAATGGCCCGATAAGCTATTTTCACAGGTAGCTATTGGCCATGTGCGCGCAAAATATGCGTGAATTAACTCCTCCAGGGGCCGAAACATTTATTTTTCCCTCTTTTTCACGACACATTGAAAATTCCTTGACCTCCAGCTTCCAACAGTGCTAAAAAAATTAGTGTATGGTGCTTGGGAGTGCCGTTTCAGTCCAAATCGCAAAAAGCGATTTCCTATCAGCCTATCAGCTCCTTTACACATCAGAGACAACTCTATTTTGCCCACCCTGCTTGGCAGCATACAGCCTCTTGTCTGCCGAGAAAATAAGCTGGTCGGCGGTCAGCGACTCAACTTTACCGGCCTGTGTTGCCGAAACGAGCCCAATTGAGACTGTTATCGGGACATTCTTGTTTTTATAAGTAAACTTGTATTTTTCTACCCGCCTTCGGAGTCTTTCCGCAAATTTCAAGCCGGTGGTTATATCGCCAACCGTGAAACCATAAAATTCATCTCCACCGTATCGGCCTATCTCATCCTGTTTTCTGGTGGTGGATGTCATAACATCTGCCAACGTTGCCAGAATATAGTCACCCGCCTGATGTCCATGGGTATCGTTCACCAGCTTGAAGTGGTCCACATCAATCATCATCAGTACAAAATCTTCAATATGCCCTCGCTGCAAATTACCAATATTGATCTCAAGTATTCTATCCAGAATCGATCTCTTGGGCAGTTTTGTCAGTTCGTCAATGTAACCAATTCGTTCAAACAGGTCCTTCAGCTCCATCTCCTTGGTGACATCGGTCAGAAAGCCAATTGAAATGCAGATATTATCCTCTTCAAAGGTCTCAATTGAGGCTTGGTCCTTGAGCCAGACCGTATTGTTATCACTTGTCAACACCTTATAAACTGCTTCAACCCGGCCAGATTCCTTGACCTCCTCACGGAGCCCTTTCCAGGCTCCCCGAAGCTCATCTCTGGTTATGATTTTTTCTTCTACTTTTTTTTCACGATCCGTGTAGCGGTAAACTCTCTGGTCAATGATTGACTTTCGAAAAGATTCAGCCAACTTTTCAAAGCTGCAGCCAAGCAGATCACAAAATTCTTGCCCAGCATATTCATACCAAATTATTCTGTCATCCTCATGCCACGCCGAAATATAAGGAATTATCTGATGGCCTATTTTCTCACACTCAACAAAGACTCCTACGCCCTCAGAAACTCTCGTTCTCAGAGCGGCGGAATACTGACCCTCCAAAATTCGGCCAAAGTATTGCTTCTGAATCTTATCTTCTTGCTGTGCTATGGCATCGCTCCATATTTTTTTCATTTGCTCCATACCACTGAGCTATATTCCTGGAAAATCTGGTTACAGGATCTGGCTTTATGTCATTTAGAAGGTTCGAGATGCAAAGCGCAAAATTTTCCAGGAATGATGCGTACTTATCGTATGCCGCAGTGAGTGGAAAATTGAAGCAACGCCGCAGATTGGGTTTTTTCAGCGGAATCATAAACTCATTTCAATAAGCCAGCACACAAAAATAGGATCAACGACAGACCAGACACCTGTCCTGTAATCCTTTTCAATCAAGTCTTTCTTGGACAAGGTAATGAGGCCCTGTTGAATGCCTCCGGTTGAGCCAAGGTTATGCCGTGCCATATAGCTTGCTGAATAGATTTTGGCTGTGGGCTCCTTTTCACTTCTTTATCGATTTCTTCATACAGGAAAGGTAAGTAATAGGAAATCGCTTCAGGGATTAGGGAGATACTTTGTCTTTTTTACTCGGCTGACAATTTCCGACGATTGAGGTCGTAAATTGTCTTTCCTCTAAGAAAATTCCTTTGCTCTAAAGTTCTTCCTGTTTGTCAGCGTTGCGCCACCATCACTCGCCTGCGTTAACACGTAAAGCCCGGATTTCTCCGCATACCTGCCAACGTCATCCTTTACAACCAAAGCTCCTATACCAGCTAATAATTTATAATCCCGGTACTGAGGAAAGGCCTTTTTAAATTTCGGAAGTTTTTTATTAATGAAGCTGTCAATCATTCTCTTCTGAAGTTTGTTTTTTACTTCAATTACCAATACTGCACCTTTATTTGCCGCAACAATATCATATTCTGCGAGACCCTTTTTCTTTATGTTTCGCCTTATATTGCTAAAGGTGATATCTCTATCTTTAAATAAATAGCTAACGTTTCTATAAAATAAATCCTCGGCAACTTCTCCCTGTACCAGCCCAAGATCACCTAACTGCCTACCAATTTCATCTAATTTCCTTATAGTCTTTTCAAGCTGCTCGTCAGTCTTCTTCTGCGACTCTTTCAGCTCTAAAGTCCCTTGAAGGAGTAACTCCAGACCTTTTTCAATACGATCCAAGCGGGTTTCTTCTAATTGTTGATTTTTCATTAGTTACACCTAATAGCTCTCATGCAGTAGGATTAAATGGGTGTAATTCATGACCGTTGGTAAAATCCCCGCAAACCTCAAATCTGTCACTCATTGCTGTCATGGTATAATTCCTTTACCGTATCATTGTAACACTTGCCACTATATGAGGCAATAATCCCCGAGAGCAGAACGATAAAATCACCGGTTGGTGTGAAGCGCAGCGAAACACCAGTCGGGTGAACTGACATGTTCGATTCAGTTTTTGTTTAGGCCAACCTCCCTTGTAAGCAGCACATTTTTCCAGTGTGATTCTCTTGAGATGATATAATCATTGTTTGAACCGCAAAAGCAAGCGCATTCCCCGCAACTTGCTGCGGGGAGCTTCAATATTAAACAGAAAACTGGATAACCTCCTTTAAGGCGATCTCGCCAGACATTTTGAAGTTTAGATACCTTGCCAACAGTGCAACCCAAGATTCAGACATTGGCAGGTAAGGTAACAGGAAATCGCTTCAGTATAGATTTTGAGTTTTGGGCATCAGATAATTATGGCCATTCTTACGGAGAAATTGGCAACTTGTCTCAGCCGGATGGACCTGACCCTGACCCAGGGGCATATAAGACATATAATGATACATTTTCGTTTGATTATGTTTTTACAGATAATCAAATTGGAGATACCTTTTGGGTAGACCTGTACCTTAACGTCTGTTTTTGTCTGTGGCTGATTCAAAAAGTATTTTTACGGTTGCGAATCCCAAGGAAGATTACATGGAAATACTCAATGATATTTATCTCCATTGTGATTTCAACTATTATGTCCTTAGTTAATGGCTGGCATCCGTCTATGTTAAAAAAGTGTAAACTACAAAATGAAGGATGCCTAAAAGCCTGGGAATAAAATTTTTAATTGTACTTTTAAATAGTCTTTTTCCTTGCAATGTTTGGGTAAATGACTTAATAATAGACTATTATATAGGTTACTGTATAGGTCAAAGGAGGTGTTCACAATGGCTATTACACATTCAATTTTGGCAGACGTTAGTGCCGGAATTTCCGAGTTAAAGAAAAACCCGATGGCAGTGGTTCAGCGGGGTGATGGTGCTCCAGTTGTGATTTTGAATCGCAATGAGCCGGTTTTTTATGCGGTTCCTGCGGAAGCCTATGAATTGTTAATGGACAAATTGGAAGATATAGAATTGGCCGCAATTGTCGAGGCACGTAAAAATCAGCCTGAAATCGAGGTAGATATAAATGACCTTTAAGCTGGTTTTTAAGGTGGACGCAAAGAAAGAGTGGGATAGCTTAGATTCAACCGTTCGCTCTATCTTTGCTAAAAAGTTAAAAGAACGAATAGGGCAACCCCGCATAAAAAGTGCTCGTCTTGGCGGGATAAAAGATTGCTACAAAATCAAACTGCGGCGGGCCGGATATCGTCTAGTGTATCAGATACGTGATAAGGAGCTGATTGTATCGGTCATAGCAGTCGGTAAGCGGGAGAGAAACCAAGTTTACAAAGCGGCTATCAAAAGAATTTAACAGTAGAGATATTTGCGTATTTTCAGAGATCGTCAAATAGTTGAATCGTTAAGTTGTTGAGTCGGAAAATAAATATGTTAAATCAGCATATTAGAGCTTCAACTACATCAAGTGTCCAATTTCTATGCAAACCATATAAATCCAAATAATAATAACTACTTAACTAATCAACTACTGAACCACTTAACGAGGTCTGATTTTATGGCATTAAGGAAGATTACATGAAGATTCTCAATGATATTATTTCCGCTGTGACAGAAGATTATAAAATTCAAGAAATTCATACTTGTATACACTGGACAGCAGTGGTCAGCAGAGGTTGCGGACTGTCTTCTACTTTTCAGGATGATTGCATTCCCCACCTGCCGGTCAGAGATGCGGGCGAATTAGCTCAAAAAACCGCGTTAGAAGTGGTAGAATATGCTCGATCAGACAATCTCCTGGAGGCATCTATCGGCATGGCGGCCTTGAACTCCTTGATAGAGATTGATGAACAACGTTGTGTTGAACTGAATGCCTTTGAAATATTAGCAGAAAAAGGAAAGGGCAAAAACGTATGCGTCGTGGGCCATTTCCCATTTATTCCCAGGATGCGGAAATTGGCCAATAGACTCTGGGTGATAGAAAAAAGACCCCAGGAAGGGGATCTGTCGGCAGAAGAGGCTGAAAATGTACTGCCTATGGCTGATGTTGTGGCTATTACCGGTACGTCATTTATCAATCATACAGTAGATGAATTATTAAGTTTGTGCAGGAAGAGTTTTGTGGTGATGGTAGGAGCGACCTCGCCTTTGTCACCTGTGCTTTTTGACTACGGGGTTGATATGATTGCCGGTTCAAAAGTGGTTGATCCGCAAAAGGCTATTCAGTGTATAAGCGAAGGGGCTACATTTAAACAGATTAGGGGCATAAAGCACCTGATTATGAAAA
>WTCF01000230.1 GCA_013138705.1 Deltaproteobacteria bacterium | reverse complement strand
CTGACATGGATATCCGATATGTGGCCCGCCTTCTTTACCATGCCGGCATACGGAGAGCTCCGGTTGAAGATCAAGGGGAACTTGTCGGCATGGTTTCTATGTCATCTCTGATTCTGGATAACGATTTGTTTTAGTAATTTTGGCTCTTTCTCATATTCCCGGAACAGACCATAAAAAAATGGTAGAGCCAGATAAGAAGAAGCATGCCGCGTATTACAAAGCATTAGAGAAACACTGGCAACAGGAAAAGGAGTGGCATGAGCAAGATCAACAAAATCTTCATCGTCTTATTAAAATACGTCCATATCTTTGGACATGAAATATGCCGAACAACACCATGCACTCAGATGGGCAGGGTCATGGCGTTTAAAGCTTTAACAAAGTTAGGTGTTTAATTGCCATTTACTAATGCCCATTTACCCTGCCGACCGGTGACGACGTTTGGGCAAAAAAATAAGAGGAGATGATTGGTGAAATCGAAAGTGATATCTTTGAAATTTGTCTCGGAATCAGCTGAACCGGTGGGATATTTGATGGTCGAGACGGATGACAAAAAATTTGCCAAACAAACCGCCCTTCGGTGGGGCGAGAGTAAATTGGACTCGCCTTTCGCGAGGGTGGAGCTGCATCAAGGGGTTCTGGATTCCCCCGATCTAGATTCAGACACTTTTAATGGAGTGCGGGTCTGGGAATTACCGTTTTGATTTGACTTTCTATGCCCTCTCCCTATTCAGAGCCCAAGAAAAACGATGAAACACATCACAGTCATCTGTTTCAGGGACGATTTAGGAAAGTATTTCCAATGAGCTATTGTATCTGCTAATTACAATATTTGACGTAATTATTGGATATCAAAAATACAACATGGAGACCGCGATGGAAATATCCTCCCAGCTCTTACAGCAACACAATCCCTGGTGGTTCAGGGAGGCACTTCGGGAAAACATGAACGGATTTGCTTAATCCCGGCACCCATTTTTTTGCTGCAGTTGTAGTTCCGGAATTGCTGGATCGCTGATCAAAATCCCGGACTCTCCACCATGTCTACCGAAACCAGTCTTGACACCCCTTTATCCTCCATAGTAACTCCATAAAGGACATCAGCAATCTCCATCACCTTCTGGTAAATAGGGTTCCCTTCGGGAAGTTTAACAAGGTTAACTCTGAACTTGTGAACGCCTACTGGTCTTTTTATGCTCAACTCGTCATTCTCATTTAGCTTTTTGGATGATACTTAAAGGACAGGGTCATCCTGGCGCGGTAAGTAATAACTCCTCCGTCCCCGATTTTCATGTCAAGCTTAGTGATCTCCGCGACTCTAAGATCCCTGATAGACTTGCTTGCATTTTCAACGGCATTCCTGGCAGCCTTCTCCCAGGACTCATCACTCGTTCCCACCAACTGGATGATCTTGTAAGAACTTTCAGACATGGTTACCTCCTTAAATTTAGTGTCATTTACAAAAAAATCTCCAGAGAGCTTTTGCAATTAAAGCCTGATGTTGGATTGACCTCTTTGGAAATCTCACGATAGGCCAAGGGTCTTTCTTGAGATTAACGGGGATTCTGTAGAAAATCAATTTATTTAATTAGGATAACATAATGTTTTCATAGCCAAATTACGAATATTGTTTTTTAAAGCATATGGCTATAATTTACTACAATATACTGAAATCATTGTAGCCAGATACGGCTTAATAAAATATCTCTTATCATAGCGACCATCAGGACATATAATTAATGAAATTAGGATGTGTAATAGCCATATTTAATCTAAAATATCTTTTAGGTTTTTAGAGAGGAATATCATGTCCGAGCAAGATAGGGTGCGCTTGAGAGAAATGCTTCTCAATCAGCGCCAAGAGATCTTTGAACAGTATCAGCGGTTCGAATTTGATTTACAGGCCTTGGGAGAACGAGATGTCGAAAATGTGGAATTGCAGATGGTGATTTTGGAGAATATCCAGGATAGGGGACATTGCCAATTTATATAACTTAAGGTATGTATGCTGTATGGTGAGACAAGCCCGATTGGATGCGCCTGGTGTTTTGCACCATGTTATGGCACGTGGCATTGAGCGACGGCCAATTTTTATTGATGACCGTGACAGGGATGAGTTTATTCGCCGTCTCTCACATCTTGCTATGGAAGGAAAACTGATCGTTTATGCATGGTCTTTGATGCCCAACTACTTTAATCTTCTGGTCAGGACCGGGAAAATCTCACTTTCCAGGAGCATGCGCTCGCTGTTAACAGGGTATGCCGGATACTTTAACCAGCGGCATAGACGTCATGGACATGTATTTCAAGACCGTTTCAAGTCTGTAATTTGCGAGGAAGAACCATACTTTTTAGAGCTTGTTCGATATTTGCACCTTAATCCTCTGCGTGCTGGTGTTGTCAAGGACCTGAAGGAACTGGACCGGTATCCTTACACGGGCCATTCGGTCCTTGTAGGCAGCATAGAACGATCATGGCAGGATACTGAATATGTGTGGAGTCGATTTGGCAGGACGTGCCGGGAGGCCGCGAAGAACTATAGGGCCTTTGTATCCGATGGTATTGGGCAAGGCCAAAGGCCTGACCTTATGGGTGGCGGGCTCTATCGAAGCATGGGTGGTCGGCGTGCGGTTGCGGATTTACGTCGAGGCCGTGAGGCATATCGGTCTGACGAACGTGTGTTGGGGTCTTCCGCCTTTGTTGAGACTTTGCTTAAGGAAGTGGACGCTCAGTCTGAAGGAAGATACAGGAGAGTAGAGTTTTCAAAGCTGAAAAAACGCATTGCCAGAGATAAGGGAGTCAGTAGTCATGCCCTGACTGGTGGGGGCAGGTCTCAGGACGTATCACGTGCCAGGGCTGTTCTCTGTTATGTTTGGACAAATCATTTAAGACAGAGTGGCCGGGTACTTGCCGAAGAGCTTGGCGTAAGTCCACAAGCCGTTTATGCGGCTTCTTCTCGAGTGGAACGGGACGGTGGATTGGACGCGGAAGCCCTGGAAAGATGGTGCCGGTAAAA
>WTCF01000109.1 GCA_013138705.1 Deltaproteobacteria bacterium | reverse complement strand
GCCTCCACACTTTATTGGTAGAGAGTTTATAATTGAAAAAGGGCTGTTGGGGTGTCGTCAAGTGGTAAGACACGGGTTTTTGGAGCCCGCATTCGGAGGTTCGAATCCTCCCACCCCAGCCATGATGCAATTAAGAGTTAAGAGTTAAAAATTGGGAATTGGGAATTACAAGTTAATTGAGTTTGAAGTGCCTAAAGTGAGCTAAAGTGCCTAAAGTTGTAATATTAATAGATGGAGCGAAGCGACACCTTAACTTTAGTTCACTTAAAACTTTAGTTCACTTTAGGCACTAACCCTAAAGGGTTTAGCCTATGTCAAGAACGATAAATAATATGATAATCTTTACTGGAAATGCTAATCCTGCCCTGGCTCGGGAAATATGTGATTACTTGAGCATGCCTCTTGGCAGGGCATCTGTGCGAACCTTCAGCGACGGTGAAGTGTACGTGGAAATAGGGGAAAATGTGAGAGGGGCGGATGTATATGTGATCCAGCCCACTTGCCCCCCTGTAAACGACAACATGATGGAACTTCTCATAATGGTGGATGCCTTGAGAAGGGCGTCTGCCAGGAGAATTACGGCAGTATTGCCATATTATGGTTATGCCAGACAGGATCGGAAGGTAGCCCCAAGGGTCCCTATTTCCGCCAAGCTCGTGGCAGATATTATTACCACAGCAGGTGTCAGAAGGGTCCTTGCCGTGGATCTCCATTCCTCGCAGATTCAGGGTTTTTTCAGTATTCCCGTGGATCACCTTTTTGCTGCTCCGGTAACTCTTGATTATCTCAAGGGAAGATTCTCAGGAGAGGTAGTGATGGTGTCTCCTGACGCAGGTGGCGTGGAACGGACCAGGGCCTTTGCCAAGAGGTTCGGGGCCGGACTGGTCATAATAGACAAGCGCAGGGATCGGCCTAACGAGTCAGAAGTTATGTATATTATCGGAGACGTAAAGGGGAAGACGGCTGTGATATTGGACGATATGGTGGATACTGCCGGCACCCTTTGCAAGGCGGCTCAGGCACTCAAGGAACATGGTGCCAATGATGTCCATGGTTGTATTACACATCCTGTGCTCTCAGGTCCTGCGATAAGTCGTATCAAGGAATCGGTCCTTGAGTCCTTAGTAGTTACAAATACCATTCCTCTCAGCGAAGAGGCACAAAAGGTTGACAAAATCAAGGTGCTGTCTGTATCCGCCCTTTTGGGAGAGGCTATAAGACGCATACATGACGAAGATTCAGTAAGTTCATTATTTGTTTAAAAAGGAGTTTTTTCAATGAAAAATGTGGCAATAGATATCCAGGCGCGCACAAAGGCCGGGAAAGGGGTGGCCCGCAAGCTCCGTCATGCAGGGCAGACCCCGGGAGTGCTGTACGGGCCAAAGGCCGAGACTATATCTCTTTCTGTGAATACTCATGAGTTCAACAAGCTTCTGAATTCGGCAGGTGGGGAGCCATTGCTTTTCACTCTTAACCTGAAGAGCAATGGAGACAGCAGTAGTCATACCGCCCTCATCAAGGATCTGCAATTGCACCCGGTGGATGACAAAATACGCCATATAGACTTTTATGAAGTCCTCATGGACGAAGAGGTGCAGGTTGATGTGCCAATTACCGCAGTGGGTAAGGCCAAGGGTGTTGAAGCAGACATGGGTGTCTTGGAGATCATCCAGCGGACAGTCAAAATATCTTGTCTTCCCTTGGCCATTCCGCGAAACATCCAAATCAATGTTTCTGGTCTTGAACTGGGTGATGTTGTTCATGTTTCAGATATTACGGCTCCGGAAGGAGTCCGCTTAATGGATGATCCTGAGACGACTTTGATGACCATTGTGGCCTCAAGAGCTGAGGAAGAGGAAGAGGAAAAGGAAGAGGAAGAGGAGACTGAAATCGAGGTTGAGGAAGAAGAGGAATCTGAGTAAATGGCATGATCAGTGCTTGGACGAGGGGGTTTGGATTATCTGCAGGCATAGAAGGTGAAGGCTGATTTTGTCCAGGATACTCTTGGTGGGCCTTGGAAATCCCGGCCCTCAATATAAATATACCCGCCACAATGTGGGCTTTGCAGTTCTGGATCGTCTGGCCCTTCAATTCGGTCTTGATTTTATCCCGCATAAGAAGTTTCCTCCATACGAGAGTGTGCAAGTGTCCATGAGGGGCATTCCTGCTATACTGCTTAAACCTCTCACTTACATGAACAGGAGTGGTGACGCCGTAGCCTCAGTCCTTAACTTCTATAAAATTTCTTTGGACAGACTCCTGGCGGTACATGACGATCTGGATTTGCCTCTGGGGAGTCTTAAATTCACACAGGGGGGTGGGCCCGGAGGGCATAAAGGGATTGTATCCATTATAAGGTCTATTGGCAGCAAGGATTTTCCCCGTCTAAAGATCGGTATCGGAAGGCCTTTCAGTCCTGTGCCAATAGACAAATATGTTTTGTTGCCTTTTCTGTCGGAAGAGGCCCCAGTGATAGATAAGGTCCTTGATGTCAGTATAAAGGGTCTGGTGTGTTTTCTGGAGAAGGGTGTTGAAGCTGCCATGAACGAGTTTAATGGTAAGATAGAAGCAAAGTACGTGACGGGCCTTTAGTAATTTTCAAGGGAGGAACAAATGGGCAAATTTTTGGGTTACACTGCATTAATAATCCTGGCTGCCCTTATAGCTGCCGGATGCTTTCTTGGATACTTTCTCTTGGAGGGAAGCCCACCGGAACTGCAGGTGGTCTCAGTCCCGGAGACAGTCGGGAGGGAGTATGTGCTCACGGTTGAAGTTAAAGACGCCCGGAGTGGAATAAGGTCGATTTCTGCCGTTTTGAGCCAAGGTGATATGGTCTTTGAACTTGATCCTAAGATTTACAAGATAAAGGAGTGGTGGAGGGGATCCGGGGTAAAGGACGAGACAGTCTTTTGGGTCATCAAACCGTTCGAGTTAGGCATGACTGAGGGTAAAGCCCTTCTCCGGATTACCGCAAGGGACTCGTCCTGGCGAAATAGTCTCAAAGGCAATGAGCAGATTTGGGAGACTGAAGTCCCAATAGACATAACACCACCCAGGATAGCAGTGAAAAGTACTGTTCATAATATAAGGACAGGAGGTGCTGGTCTTGTATCTTATAGAGTAAGTGAGTTGCCCGGCAAGACAGGGGTATGGATAGACGAAAGGTTTTTTCCCGGTTATCCAAAACCCGGAGGGGCAGAGGATATGTACGTGGCCATGGTGGCGGTTCCTTTCAGTGTCAGTAAGCCGAAGAAGGTGCTTATCGAGGCAGTAGATCAAGCCGGAAACGTTGCCAGGGTCGGCTTCCCTCATCGTATCCTTCGTAAGCCTCTAAAGGTAGACACAATAAATATAAGTGACCGGTTCCTTGAGCAAAAAATGCCGGACTTCATGGCCAGATACCCCGAATTCAAAGGCTCTCCTCTGGAAGTATTTCTCCAAGTCAACAGCGAATTAAGGCGTCGCAATAATCAGGAAATTGAAAATTATTGTAAGGAAAGCGCCCCTGAGATCCTCTGGCACGGAAGCTTTGTTTGCCTTCCCAATTCGGCCTTCAAGGCAGGTTTTGGAGACGAGCGTCATTACTTATACAAGGGTAAGGAAATAGGCCGGTCATATCACATGGGGTCAGACCATGCCTCGATTTCTCACGCTTTGGTCCCTGCAGGAAATGCCGGCCTTGTCGTGTTTGCAGACTACCTTGGAATCTATGGAAATACCATAATCCTGGATCACGGCCTCGGCCTTTTCAGTATGTACTCCCACCTCAGCAAAATCCAGGTATCAGCAGGTGATAAGGTGGAGCGTGGAGATACGATAGGGACAACCGGCATGACCGGCCTTGCCGGCGGGGATCATTTACACTTCGGAATGATGGTCCATGGGGTATTTGTTAATCCTATAGAGTGGTGGGATCAGAAATGGATTCAAGACCACATCCTGACCAATTTGTCTGTGCAATGAGGCTTTTTTGTTAAAGGCTGGAGTCAAGGGCTTTTGTCTGTTGTTTTTTCTGGTAATGTAAATGGAAACTTGGAGGTATATTCAGAATGGAAATATCTTTAGTGCTGGTGCCTGTGGATTTTTCAGATTGTGCTACAAACGCATTCAGGTATGCGAAAAAAATAGCTTCTTTATGGAAGGCGGAATTATTACTCATTCATGTCATAGATTCAGGTGAGGTCTCTCGAATTGCTGATTACACCAAGGAATCAATTGAGAATGTGAAAGAACGGCTTACGAATCAGGCCAAACAGACCTTTCGCCATTTTTTGAATGATTGGGATAGTGATGGTCTGGTGAAAGATACCATCGTATCTTATGGCTCCCCATTTCAGGAAATTGCCATAAAAGCAAGGGAGCTTCAGACCGACCTCATTTTAATGGGCGGTTATGGGAGTAGAGGAAAGGGACAGATCGACGAGATTTTTTTCGGTGGCACAGTGGACAAAGTGGTTCGCCTTCTGCCCTGCCCTGTGCTGTGCGTACCCATGGGATGGCCCAGTGAAAGTATTTAGGGCAGCACGTCAGACAAAGATTCCCAGTATTTCATAATTCCTAAGTCCTGCCGGCGTGCGGACTTCAACCTCATCCCCTTCATGTTTGCCTATCAGTGCTTGGCCAAGAGGGGACTTAACTGAAATGTTTCCTTTTTGTACATCGGATTCGTCTGGCCCTACCAGCTTATAAACAACTTCATCTCCGCTATCTATATTTTCCAGTCTAACCTTGACTCCGAATACAACCCTGTCACAGTCCTGGTTTTCACTTTCAATCACCTCTGCGACGGAGAGTTTGCTATGAAGGTACTGGATCCGGGCTTCAAGCTGCCCCTGTCGTTCCTTTGCAGCATGATATTCGGCATTTTCGGATAAATCGCCGTGTGCCCTGGCTACTGCAATAGCCTTGATTGCTTTAAATCTTTCTACTTTTTCCAAGGTCTCAAGTTCTTTTTTAAGTCTTTCGAAACCCTCTTTTGTGAATGGGGTTCGCTCCATATACATATACTCCCCAATTATATTTTTTGCCGATCGACGAGCTTGCGTAACAAAAAAGCCTTACGAAATCGAGCCGGATCAGGCTTTGCAGATCAGGTCACTGCGAAATTAATAAATACCAGAAAAAGACATGGACGCAAGCTGTCGGCTCACCAAAATCGGAATCTTTTTTCATCGAGCCGTTTGAAACCCTCACTCCAATACTCCGTGGACGTATATGGGTATTTTTTACCACTCAGGGAGCAGGGTTCTTGTTTGTATGGCCAAAATTTTTACTTTAAACACTTTACATTCAAGGTCGTCGGACCTAAACTCTTTTATTAATGTTTGCAACTAGTCAGGAAATCGTTTATGTTTCGTTCTTGCCTTGTGATCAAGATGGGTCAAACAAAGGAATTGTTTGCCATGGTCCGCATCAGCCATGTCTTGGCTTAGCTTGACATATGATGAACAATAACTAACAGAGTTTTATCCGGATGAAACTATGGCCGCAAAAGTAGTCCTCAAGAAAAAGAACCAGTCATCCAATGGTTATCTGGATCGTCTGATTGAAGCAGGCCAAGAAGGTACTATTACTTATCAGGTACTGAATGAACTAATACCTGATGAGGAAAAGGATCTTGAAAAGCTTGAAGAGATATTCGACCTGCTGTGCCTTAATAATATCGAAGTCATCGATGGCCCAAAATTCGCAACTATTTCCAGAGAGAAGGTACTAAAAGAGCTTGCAGAGAAAAAGGGTTTGGTCGAAAAAGGACCAGAGGCTATTTCTGAGGAGACAGAATCTGAGACTCCGACAGTGGTTCTTGATGCCGGGGGTCATACTGACTCAGAGGAGATTACTACCACCTATTTGCGAGAAATGGGTAGCTATGAGCTTCTTACTCCTGAGAAGGAGCAAGATCTCAGCCGAACTATCAGATATGGCTTTAATGGGATTATTAAGGCTATCATGGAACATCCCTCGGATCTGCCTGCAATGGAGGCCTTGAGGGAGCAAATTCGCACATGGAGGCGTCGTGATCCTAGCCTTAAGCCCAAAAAGCAGCAGTTAAATTATTTAGTAAGTGCTGTTACCAGCATTATGGAGATTTATGCCGAGGATGACAGCCTTAAACCCCTCGAAGTTATCGTCAAAGGGCATCGGACAAGAATAGAGGTGGCCAAAGATGAAATGATCAATGCCAACCTCCGTTTGGTGGTCAGCATTGCCAAACGGTATATGCATCAAGGCCTGTCACTTGCTGATCTGATTCAGGAGGGTAATCTTGGTCTTATGCGAGCTGTTTTCCGGTTTGATTACACAAAGGGCAACAAGTTTTCTACATACGCCAGCTGGTGGATACGCCAGGCTATTACCAGGGCCATCCTGGACAAGACCCGCACAATACGCCTTCCAGTACATTTTTTAGAACTTCGCAGTCAATTCTTTAAGGCATTTTATGCCCTCCTCAAGGAGCTTGGCCGGGAACCTACACCTGCTGAGATTTCACTGCGAACCGGGCTGCCCTTGGAAAAAATTTTGTCTATTCTGGAGGCCTCAAAGGAACCGGTCTCTTTGGAGACACCAGTTGGGAATGAAGACAGCACCCTGGGGGACTTTATTGAAAACATGGATATTGTCTCTCCTTACGAAACAGTGCGGGAGAGGGAGCTTACAGAGCGGATTAAGGGCATCCTGGCCACTCTCAGCCCAAGGGAGGAGAAGATCATTCGCCTCCGCTTCGGGATAGGTGAGGACAGTGAATATACCCTGGAGGAGATAGGCAAGCGCTTCAATGTGTCACGCGAGCGCATTCGTCAGATAGAGAAGAAAGCCCTGAACAGGTTAAGACACTCAAGTCGCCGGGAGCGTCTGAAGTTTTTTCTTGGCTAGGAAATCGTCCACACTGATTTATTCTTGTCCACCGAGTTGATTACCAGACCAGTCAAGATCTTTGGGGTAAAGTAGGTTGATTTGTGAGGCATGATAAGCCCTGTATCAGCTACATCCAGGACCTGATTAACCGATGTGGGTCGCAGGATAAAGAGTACATCGTTTTCATCTAAAGCCTTAACGGCACCTGGTGCATCTATTGTGAACTTTATGGTCTTTCCCGCCTCGAGGCTCTGGGGATTAATTTTAAAGACTCCCTTAATAACTGCCTCTTCCAGCAGGATTACATCGAGTTCCGACAGGACAGGGTGTAAGTGCGACAATAGCCTGTTTTGATCTATTGCCTTCTGCCACCAGACTTGTGCTGTTTTTCTTTTTCCAAAAACTACTCCAATCCCTCGCCTCTGCGGTTTTTCATCAAGATATTGAATCAAATTGGTGCACAGTTGCTCTGGTTTCAGGTCTTTCGTATGAGAGATTTGTTCAACATCGAACACCTGAGACGCCGTGGCTTCTATGAGCTCTAGATCCAAGGCCTCCGGCAGGGTGACAACCCTGTGAACCGGGAGGACTACAAGGCCGGGGTCTTCTGAATCTACGAGATAAACCATCAAGTAGTTATATGGCTTTGATGGATCTTTTCCATAAACCTTTTCCATCTCGTTTCGGTATTTAATGGCAGTGGTGTAACGGTGGTGACCGTCAGCTATATACAGAACAGTTTCTAACAGACATTCATGAAGAGATTTCAGTCTGTCCACGTCAGTTATCTTCCATAACCTATGGGTATTCCCAGCCTCGTCTTTTACGGTATAAAGCTCTTTTCTCTCGGACTCGGCTAAGATGCGGGCAGCATCCGGGCTGTGGCGATAGAGAATAAAAACTTGGCTGAACTGGGCCTCTGTGGCTTGCAGTAGATGAAATCGATCTTCCGTCACCCTGTCGAAGGTCCGTTCATGGGGGCGCACAATTCGACTCTCCCAGTCCTCTATGCGTATTAATGCCACAAATCCCTTTCTGCATGAATTTCTACCTGGGGTGGAAAAGCTGATATCATAAGGATAGATAGCAGGCTCATCTTTTTGCTCTAAGATTTTTTTGGATAACCAACCTTCAAATTTCTTTTTTGCGCAGGTGTATTTATCTACTTTATGCGTCCCGCTGAAATTAGGCTTGGATAATTCAAGGGAAAAGATATTGTAGTGATTTCTTGATACAAGGCTATCTCGTTTCTCATCATCAACTACATCATAAGGCGGGGCCACCAGTTGGACCATATCCCCGGCCTGATCAGCATTGTATCTTATTCCACGAAAGGGTAATACGATTGCCATTTCAATCCTACTTGCAGTTTTTTGATTTTTATAAAATATCCTTCAGCCCATCGAGTCCATAGAAATGGGTGAGGCCTTAGCTACTATGGCAGGAGTAGATCGTCAAGCGGTAGCATGGGATTCCTGGCAGGGGTTTACTATGTGTTATCTGATCGGGAGTTCTCTCCGCACAAACCTACGACTCTGTTTCTTCCGGAAGTCTTGGCTTTGTGAAGTGCCCTGTTTGTACGAATAAGCAAAAAGTCCACAGTGTCTTCCAGGTTCAGTTCCGCGACTCCCAAGGATGCCTTGACTGTTAAGCGATGGCCTTTTCGCTTTACGGTAAATACGTGTCTAGCCACTCGTTTTCTGATACGTTCAGCCAGAATTATTCCATCCCGGCAGTTAGTGTGAGGTATCAGGATGACAAAATTTTCACCACCATACCTGTATATACCATCAACTTCTCTTACAGCATTACGAAGGATGTCAGCTAATTTCTTTAACACATTGTCTCCGATCAGGTATCCATAAGTGTCGTTTACTTCCCTGAAGCGGTCAAGGTCAATCATTATGATCGACAGGGGGAACTGGTATCTCATGGCCTTGGCTATCTCTTTTTTTAGATCTGTTTCCAGTGCACTGCGGTTATTAAGACCGGTAAGGTGATCTATGCGCAACTTTTTTTGAAGACCCTTAATGAAACCGGCCTGCTCCATAAGTTCTTTTTCTGCCTGTGCAATGTGCACTGAAAGGGCTTCATTGTACTCTTGAAGCTGCTTGATTTTCCCCTTTAATTCTTGATCATGTTGAACTTTCTGTTCAAGTGATTTCAGGCCGGCACTTGTGCTGTTCACGTGTTCCTTTGCATCTGACGCAAAGGAGCTGACCGTGTCCTTGACACCATCTAAGATATAATCCGTTTGTTCCAGAAATCCCTCCACCACTTGGCTGGGGACAGCGGGAGGCTTGATCTTTTTGAGTATGATTTCGTCGTAACCATTATCATATACAACATGCCAGAATTCAGTTGAATATATATCAGGCCACGGCAGCAATTCTTTTTGGACTAAATTTTTAAGGGTATTACGTACGACTTTAGTTACTTGTTCAGCTAAATAGTGTTCACCTTTTTTTGGTGCATGGTCTGTCATTAGAGGCCTCTATCGTCAGCCCCCAGGAGCTGATTCAAAGCATTTTCCA
Organism: Deltaproteobacteria bacterium; assembly: GCA_013138705.1. The sequence goes on along the minus strand of WTCF01000109.1, from coordinate 10,487 downwards.
AAGAACAGGTGGAGGGAAAAGATTCAAACAAAAAACCTGTCTCAAGTTCCCACTGATTCTTGCATGTATCTAACTGGTTTTGAATCAGGTCTGACAACTGCTGCATGGAATCAAGCGGGTAGTTTGCAAATATTAAGTAATCCGATGCCCTTCGAAAAAGCAGGGCCTTGCCATCTATGTCACAGTTTGTCTTAGAGAAGTCGCTTATGGATTGCTGTATATTTTCCCCGATTTTGTCCAATATCTGGTCTGTCCTGAGATAACCCCAATTTCGGTCTATTTGCTTCAAGTTCTTGAAGTTGATTAAGATCATAAAATACCCAGGCCTATCTATACTAAGAGAAGTGATTTTGTCCAATGTTAATAGATAACGGTAGTTATAAAAGCTACACATAGGTTCCCTGAAATAGGTGATCCGCCTAAAGAGCTCAAGCTCATCTATGTCCCTGCATAGATGCCTCTGTATGATCAGGGGATTCCAGTCATCTACGACCTCTTCCAGGGCTTTTACGACATTTTGGTCAATTCGTCCTTCTCTCGCCTCGTCTTTTAATATTTCTATGGCCTGAGTACTGGGTATCGAGGACTTATAAGGCCGTTTTGCGATCAAGGCTTCATATATGTCTGCCACTGACACTATTCTTACCATGTGGCTTATATCATTCCCTTTCAGGCCTGCTGGATAGCCGCTTCCGTCCAGCCGTTCATGGTGATAAAGGACTATTTCGGTTATTCTGTCATCAGGATAGCGGGAAGCAAGATACTTTGCCCCAATGGTTGGATGCATGTTCATGATTTGTCTGTCGATATTGTTAAAACGGCCGGGTTTTAAGAGTACGTCGTCCGGTATTGCAATTTTCCCGATGTCATGGATAAGACAACCCATCTCCAAGACTTCCAGTTCTTCTGATGACAGCCCTTGACGAAGACCTATTCTTCTGGATATGGCAGCGACCCTCAGACTGTGTTCCCAACTATAAGAATCACGACTGCCCAGCATCTCTCCCATTACATCGAACAGGTCCTTGATCAGTGCCTGGTATTTTTCTTCAAGTGCCATGACTTGATCAAGCACTGCCAATCTGGCAAATATCTGTTCAGGATGACAGGGCTTGACCATGTAATCAGTAGCCCCGGCTTGCAGTGCATTGATCAGGGTCTGTCTATCTTTGATTCCGCTGAGGACAATAGAATACAGCTTGGGCCTTGCCAGGTTTTTTACCTCTTGTAAAAGTTCCAGGCCACCAAGCTCAGGCATATGCAAATCAGTGATAAGGAGACGGATTGTATCGTCCTTTATTAAGATAGACAGGGCTTCTCTGCCATCCGCAGCACCAGTGGCATTCAGCCCCCATTCGGAGAGGTGAGCGACCAGCAGCTCTCTCTCCTGTGCAACATCTTCCGCTACCAGCACACTGTACTTGCTGAGAACCGGAAGATCACCGGCGGTAGTGGTGGAAAAGTCTTTGGAATTGTTGTAGATCCTCAAGGGTCCTCTCAGCCAAAATCATTCTATTTGTTCATGCAAAGTAATGATATCTGTTCTTTTATTATCGGATAATCAGGCCTGGAACTATAATTAAATGTCTCGGAATTTCTACAACTCATTGAATTTACAGGGAGTGGTTGAGGTAAGTATTCTTGTCTCGCATCTGGAATATTGGAATGGTGGAATATTGGGTGGAACAAAAAGGTTCAGAACACCATGGGCTATCAGATAATACGATCATCAACAGTACAAAAGAATGAAGGCCAAATTTCTATTTTCTAATTTCAACGTTCCGTGAACGTTTACGATTAGTTTCTAGTTGTTGCGCGTTGCACAATATGCTGTACTTTAGATATGATCAGATCATTCAAACATAAAGGTTTCAAGCAACAACATAGTTAGCGATAACACAAATACGAATCATGATTTAGGAATTGCGAATTTAGGAATTGGATGTACTTTTTTGATTATAATTCCTCAATTCCTCGATTTATATGAATTTGCATCAAAATAAAATGTAGGGGTAATTATGGCTGAAAAAATAGATGATATTACAATAAATTATGAAGATGAATCGGGAAAACAGTTGGTAAAGGAACTCGACAAGGTGATCCTGACCAGAGGGAGTTGGACCACCATCATGTTTATGTATCAGGATATAGATCGCAAGACCGACCAGCTCGGAGAACCAAAAGTCACGATACGCCGGTATAAGAAATCCGGCAATCAGTTCCGGCAACAGAGCAAATTCAATATCACAAGCAAGAAACAAGCTCTTCAAATCGTCGATATTTTGAACAAGTGGTTTCCAGGATAGAACTGAATGTCTGACGAAGCACAGTGATTCTCGATAAAAAACCTTATACACTTGACCGAATTGTGCGAACCGGCATAGCTGCCGGATTATTATGGGGACTGATTTGGCTTTTGGCTCATCGACCTGCCGATGGGGCAAGTTATTAGGATTTTTCGGGCTGCTCATCGCCCTGCCAATGACCTGTCTGCTCTTGGCCTACTACCGGCGTTTTTTGACCCATCAATCTGAATGCGCACCTGAGCCTCTTGCAAAATACATAGAGAAAGATCATAGACAGGAGTAACAGAAGATACTAAATCTTTTTTTTGCCGACTTGGTTGTGATGGTACATGTTGCTTTTGTTTTGTTCTCTGTGCTGGGTGGATTCCTGGTGCTCAGGTGGAAGCTCTGCGCGTGGATACACATTCCAGCGGTTATGTGGGCTGCACTTATCGAATTTTGCGGCTGGGTGTGTCCACTCACGCCACTTGAGAACTGGTTGCGTGAAAAGGGCGGGGGGAGTAGTTACGGCTCAGGCTTTATAGAGCACTATATTATCCCTGTGCTTTACCCTGCTTCACTTACGCAAAATATGCAGATTATCTTGGGTGTGTTTGTCTTGGGTATCAACCTTGTGATCTACGGATGGATATTGCACCGTACTATGAAGGCTGGGACTTGAGCAATATGCCGGGTGGCTGTGAAAGCCACGATATCCTATGAACGACTTTTCTTATGAATTCAGCAGATTGGGCCTTTGCGATCTTGACTATCTGGTTGCCCTTGAAAAAATCTGTTTTCCTCACGCATGGACGGAACAGCAATTCTGGCTGTGTCTTAAGCAAAAGCAGTATTATATCTTTGGGCTCAAAAAAAGGGGGGAATTGGCTGCCTATTTGTCCTTTTTTAATGTAGCCGACGAAATGGAAATCCTCAAACTGGCTGTCCATCCGGTGCTCAGGCGCAAAGGCTTGGGCAAACGTCTTCTTGGGCTTGTGTTGCAGAATTGTATAGAGATGGGCATAGAACAGGCGTATCTGGAGATGCGGAGATCAAATACCGCGGCCCTGGTTCTGTACACCGGATTTGGTTTTATTCAAACAGGCACCAGGAAAGGGTACTATCCGGACAACAAAGAGGACGCCTTAATTCTTTCCTTAGACCTTATGCCTCAGTAGTCCTGCCTTTCTCCTTTCATACCTGATCCTGGTGGAATACCACCCGGGATATTGAACAAAAAAAATTCAAGATTCTAAGGACCCGTAAAGGAATAAGTCATTGGAATTTGCGCTCAGATTTAGGTCGGATTTGGTCGATTTGATTGAGCAAAACCGCAGGCATAGCAGTGTTATGTTGAGGATTTTGTGATTGAAAATCGATCAAAGATGGCCTGAAGATGAGATGCAAAACCGAGGAGTTATTCCTTTACGTGTCCTAGGAGTTGACATTTTTTGACAATTGTAGCACTTTTGCAAAGGATGTATTATTGGAGGAGGGCTTTCATTTAATATTCCTAATGGAAAAGAGACTGCGTTATTTTTGTTCCTGCTGCCAATGTATTGTTATGAGGCATTTTTTCGCATTTTTTCTCATACCGGCCGTGGTTGCTGCGTTGCTGACTGCACCTGCATGGGCACAGGAAAAGATCATGAGGCAGGACACGAATGAGGATGGCAAGATAGATCAGATCGCCCTTTTTGATAAACGCGGCAGGATCATCAAGCTCGAGATCGACAGCAATGCTGATGAGGTCATGGATCGATTCCAGTATTACGAAAAAGAGCAGATCATAAGGGTCGAAAGCGATGCGGATCTTAACGGGAGGATCGACACCTGGGAATATTATAAAAACGGACAGCTTGCAAGGGTGGAAAGAGACGAGAAAGGTATAGGCAAGATCAGCCTAAAGATCTTCTACAGGAATGACAAGAAATACCGGCTTATCATGGACAAGGATAATGACGGCCGCTTTGAGATCACTGAGTGGTTCGACAGATCCCCATGGTCCATGGTGATGGAAATTGATTCTGATGAAGATAAGAATCCAGAGGGTCGCTATTGCTATAAAAAGAACGTCTTAAGGCTCAAGGAGATTGATGAAGACAGTGACGGCAGTCCGGATGTCAGGGAACATTACAGTGCTGAGAGTAAACTGGTCAAGAGCCAGGAAAGGCATGAGGCCGTTGATCACCTGGATATCACCTGGTTTTACAACGGCGATGAAGAGGCGATCCGGGCGGAAAAGGATCTTACGGGAGATGGCCGTGTGGATACCTGGTATCACTATCATAAAGGAAGCCTGATCACTGTCGAGGAAGACACAAACGCAGACGGAAAGCCGGATCTATGGGAAGAGTTCGATGAGTCAGAGGCAATGGTGAAACGTTTGATAGACCTGAATTATGACGGCAAACCGGATGTTGTTGAACATGGAGAAGGGAAGAGAGGGTAAGTATGATCGATTTTCTGGCAAAGGGGGGCATTCTTGTGGTGCCGATCCTTTTGTGCTCTATGGTTGCTCTTGCCATTTTACTGGAAAGGTTGATCCATTTTTCCAGGATACGCATCCGGGGTTTTGGATTGGTGAAGAATGTCGCCAGGCATGTGCGAAACGGTGAACTTGATCAGGCCATTGAGCTTGCAAGAGGGAGCAAATCTCCCATGGCACGCATCCTGGCAAGTGCCTTGGAGGTCATAGATAATGACCGGGAAACCTTTGAGACAGTGGTCGTTCACTCTACAGGGGAGGAGGTCAGGGAGCTTTCCCGATATCTCCAGGTGCTTGCTACTATTGGAAGTATTGCTCCGTTACTCGGTCTTCTGGGAACGGTTATCGGTATGATTAAGGCCTTTATGGTCATCCAGCAGATGGGTGGCAAGGTCAATGCTGCTGTCCTTGCCGGCGGTATATGGGAGGCCATGCTGACTACGGCCTTGGGCCTTGCCGTGGCCCTTCCCACCATGGTGTCCCACAGCTATCTCGTATCGCGTGTGGACAAATATGAGGCCCAGCTCCAGGACGGAATGGTGACCTTTATCAAGACTGCAGGAAGATGACCTGATCATGCTTGTTCATCCCAAACGAAGGGCTCGTAAGGGAGTCCAGGTCCCCCTGACATCGCTCATTGATATAGTATTTCTCCTTTTGATTTATTTCCTGCTTACTACCAATTTTATGGTTGAAGAGGGAATCAAGATAAAACTTCCCCAGGCCAAGGCCTCGGCTCCACAGACCGAAGAGGTGATCACTGTCTATGTGGATCAGCAGGGAAGGGCATTTCTTGGAACCAAGGAGGTCTCCATGGCTGCGCTTTTTGATGGGCTCAAGGAGATGATCGGGGGCAAGGAAGACAAGCTGGTCGTTGTCAGGGCTGACCGGGCCGTAATCCTTAATAAGGCTGTAAAGGTTATGGATGTGGTAAAGGCGGCCGGGGCTGGACGGCTCTGTCTGGCCACTGAAAAAGAATTTTAAATTTAAAGTGAAATCCCAGTCCAAAAGAAGTCCCAACCGGCTTTTGTATGGTCTGTTGTGCGTATCCTTTGTTATACATCTTGTCCTGTTCATGCATATTTCAGGACTCTACTGTTCAAGCTCGCTTGCTTACATTGAGTTAACACTTCAAAACATATCAAAAGCTCCCACAAGGAGTATCCCCAGGCCGCGTCACAGACCCAAGCCGCCTGATCAGCCACAGGAAATTAAAGATCCGAGAGTACCCCGGCTCGCACCCCGCTTAAAACCGGTAAGCATTGAACCGGTTGAAAAAGACCTGCCCGACAGCCTTGTGGAGGGGATAAGCATGCCGGATATCCCGGATGTTTCCAGCCAGGATATCTCCGAGTGGAGTCCGGATCAGCTTGCAGCGTCCGGCGATTATACAACAGCCGACAGCTATCTTGAGATGGTGCGGCTCAGAATAGAAAGACACAAGAAATATCCTGAAAATGCCAGGATCAGACAGATAGAAGGCAGTGTGACCGTATGCTTTGTAATTCTACCTCAAGGAGATATCAGGTCGGCCGAGGTTGTGAAGACGTCAGGGAACAAGGCTCTGGATGGAGCAGCGCTCACGGCAGTAAAGGATGCGGCCCCGTTTCCGAAAGCACCAGCAAGTCTTTTTAAGGGAGATATCCCATTGGAGCTTACCATAGTGTTTGAGCTCACGTGAGGCATATGCTTCGAAGGGCGAGCTCGTTCCGGCCTATCGAGAAAAAGACCCTAAAAGAGCCGAGGGACTTATACGCATTCTGACAAATTTCCCTAATCTGGAAGTTGTTAATTTGTCTCCTGAGATATCAGATGAAGCAGCCCGCTTAAGGGCGCTTTACCGAATCCGCACACCTGATGCAATCCATGCGGCAACTGCCTTCAAGTCCAAGGCCCATGGCATTATTGCCAATGACAATGACTTCTTGAGGCTGAAAGACTGCATAGAAATCTGGTTGTTTGACCCGGATCAAGGCAACTGACCTGCTGTGGACGTATAGGAATTCCCATTTTTTGACAGGATATACAGGATGATCAGGATATGACAAAAGTAAAGAAATCATGTAGATCCAGTTAATCCAGTCAAGAAAGTCCACAGAATTTTTGCTTAATACCGCTTGCTTTTGTTCAGTTTTATCCGGGTTGGGGGATTTTCTTAAAAGAATCTGTTATTATGCAAATTTATGAAAGAAGGAAATATAGAAATGGCGAGCGATCAGGAACAGAATAATGAACCTGATACCCCGACATCAGACCTCAAAGGACCGAATAACGGCAACGGGGTTAAGGATGAAGCATCCATAGTACTTATCGCGGTCCGCTTCAGGCCAAAATGGCCTCCGTCCCACTACAATGCTGGTAATGTTCCGGTAATGGATGCAGAGTGGGTAGTGGTGCCCACAGAACACGGAATCGAGGTTGGCCGGGTACTCGGACGTCCTGTAGTGATCGAAATGCCTGGGAAGGCCCTTCCTCCCAAGGTGGAGCGTTTGGCCAGCACCCATGAAATAGAACTCTACTATCGGAATCTGGATCGGGAAAAAGTCGCCCGTGATGTCTGCGCAGAGCGTGTTCGTGCCCTAGGTCTTTCCATGAAGCTAGTCAGGGTGGAGAGTTTTTTCGATGGAAGCAAGGTCATTTTTTACTATTCTGCAGAGGGCAGAGTAGACTTCAGGGAATTAGTAAAGGACTTGGTAAAGACCCTGCGGACAAGAGTTGAAATGCGTCAGATAGGCATAAGACACGAGACCAAAATGATAGGAGGAGTAGGAGTTTGTGGCCGGGAGTTCTGTTGTGCCAGCTTTCTTCAGGGTTTTGATCCTGTATCCATAAAGATGGCCAAAACCCAGAATCTCCCCTTGAATCCAAACAAAATATCTGGAATTTGCGGTAGATTGCTATGCTGTCTTACCTATGAGTATGGAATATATCTGGAATTAGCCAAAGACATGCCCCTTCTTGGAAAACTTTGTGATACTCCTGCTGGGCAAGGTAAAGTAGTGCGCCAAGACATCCTGAGCCGGACAGTCACAGTGGTTCTTTCTGATAACACGCAACTAGAATTTAAAATTTCAGAGCTTGAGCAACATCGTTTGCAACAAAAGAAAAAGCCTAAATCTTCAGCTAAATCAATTACCCATTCACCAAAGCAAAAGCGATCTGGAAGTAAACCGGGGACGGAGAAAAAGAGGCAGGAGCATTCAACTGCATCTAAAGATAATGCCAGCCGTCCCAAGGATAGAGCTAAAGGAAAGAATAAGCATAATAAAGGAAGAGGTGTGCAATCCAAGGCCAAAAAAGGAAATTCCTAACCTATCAGTAAACTACTCAATGAAAAACAGATTCTACATAACAACACCCATTTACTACGTGAATGCAGAACCTCATCTGGGACACGCATATTCAACTGTGATTACGGATGTGCAGAACCGGTTCCACAAGCTTCGCGGGGAGGAGACCTTTTTTCTGACCGGAACAGATGAACATGGGGACAAAGTTGTTCAGGCAGCAGAGAGGCAGGGAACAGACCCAAAGACCTATGCAGACAGGATAAGCTCCTTGTTCAGGGAGTCCTGGCCCCTTCTGGGCATTGAGCCTGACAGATTTATTCGCACCACGGAACCGGAACATATCGCAACCGTGCAGCGCATACTGCAGGATGTCCATGACAGAGGGGACATAGTTTTCAGGGAATATGAGGGGCTTTACTGTTTTGGGTGTGAACGCTTTTATATGGAACGGGAGCTTGAGGACGGAAAGTGCCCGGACCATGGTACTGTCCCTGTACGGTTGAAGGAAAAAAATTATTTCTTCCTTATGAGCCGTTATCAGGACTGGCTGATAGACCACATAAAGAATCACCCGTTGTTCATCACACCTGAGCGTTACAGGAATGAAGTACTGTCCTTCTTAAAGGATCCCCTGGATGACCTCTGCATCTCAAGGCCCGTCAGCCGTCTCACGTGGGGCATACCCCTTCCCTTTGACGATAAATTTGTAACCTATGTCTGGTTTGATGCCCTGATCAACTATCTGACCGGGTTGGGATATCCGGATGGCCCCAATTTTTCAAAGTTCTGGCCGGTGACCGAACACGTGATAGCCAAAGATATCCTGAAACCACACGGCATTTACTGGCCCACCATGCTTAAGGCCATTGGACTCAAGCCTTATAGGCGTCTTCATGTCCACGGCTACTGGCAGATCCGTGATCAGAAGATGTCCAAGAGCCTTGGAAACGTAATACAGCCGAGGGGTCTGGTTGAGTCCTTTGGTGTAGATGCAACCAGATACTGTTTGATGCAGGAGATGGTCTTTGGCCTGGATGCCGGATTTAGCGAAAAGTCCTTCACGCTACGGATAAACGCTGATCTTGCCAATGACCTGGGAAATCTTGTGAGTCGCACCCTGGCCATGGTCCGGAAATATGTCAAGGGAGAGGTCCCTGCACCTCAAGAACCGGAGGGAGTGGAGAAAGAGCTGCGCGAGGCTGCGCTCAGGCTGGTACCTGCCTGGGAAAAGACCATGGAGTCCTTTGCAGTGCACAAGGCCATGCAGGCAGTCTGGGAAGTAATAAATAAGGCCAACAAAGTGATTGACACATCCGCCCCATGGGTCTTGGCCAAGGACCCGGCTAAAGCCGGCCGGTTGAGGAATGTTCTCTATACACTCCTTGAGTCTCTTCGAATTTTTTCGATCCTGGTAGCTCCTGTGATGCCATCAACCGCCAGGAAAATGCAGGAGGCCATAGGTCTTGACCCACAGGAGGGCCTGAATCTTGACGTGGCCCGGCGATGGGGAATACTGACTCCCGGGACCAAGACTTCGCGCATACCGTCCCTGTTTCCGAGGTTGGAAGCAGGGACGGCAAAGGACAAGAAGGAGGTCAAAAAAGAGGCTGTGTCTGAAGATGCTGAAAAACAGGTTTCCTTTGAGGATTTTCAACAGATAGACCTCAGGGTGGCAAAGATAACGGCTGCCGAGAGGGTGCCCAAGGCAGACAAGCTTATTAAGCTTAACGTCCTCTGTCCGGAAGAACGAACTATCGTTGCCGGTATTGCGGAACACTTTTCACCTGAAGATCTTGTCGGCAGGCAAGTAGTTGTGGTTGCCAATCTCAAGCCGGTAAAGATCAGGGGAGTACGATCCGAGGGGATGTTGCTTGTGGCCAAAGACGATAAGGGCCTTCATCTGACTACCGTGGCCACTCTGGCAGAATCAGGGGCAAAGGTGAGCTGATTCATGGATACCAAGACCATCATTCTCGGTACTGCCGGCCACATTGATCACGGGAAGACCGCCCTGGTCAAGGCCCTTACCGGAATAGATACCGACAGGCTAAAAGAGGAAAAAGAGCGGGGCATCACTATTGAACTGGGTTTTGCCTTTCTTTCTCTCCCTTCAGGCCGGCAAGTGGGAGTAGTAGACGTCCCTGGCCATGAACGTTTTGTAAAAAACATGGTGGCCGGAGCCATGGGGATGGACTTCGTTGTCCTTGTGGTAGCCGGTGACGAAGGAATCATGCCTCAGACCACAGAGCACATGGAGATATGCCGTCTCCTTGGAGTTAAGAAGGGACTTGTTGTTTTGACCAAGAAGGACCTTGTGGAAAAGGAATGGCTGGAAATGGTCACTGAGGACGTTAGTGATTTTGTCTCCGGCACATTTCTGGAAGATGCTCCTGTGCTGGCTGTCTCCTCAGTTACAGGAGACGG
>WTCF01000239.1 GCA_013138705.1 Deltaproteobacteria bacterium | reverse complement strand
CAACAGACCCGCCCAGGCTCTGGCCGAAAACGATCAGACGGTCAGGATCGATAGGAGCCGTTTCTACAAGGTAATCAATAGCCGAGGCGACATCCTTGTGAATGCCGCCGATGTCAGGCTCGCCTTCCGATGCACCATAGCCGCGGTAGTCCATCAAGAAGACGTTGAATCGTCTTTCCGGCAACCAAGAGACGTTGTGAATGTGGGTACTGATGTTCTGCGCGTTTCCATGCAAATATAGAACGGTCCCAAGGGCTTCCCCTGAAGCAGGTAAAAACCATCCATGGAGCTTGATACCGTCGGAAGAACCGAAATAGACGTCCCAATACGTCAGCCCTAAAGCACAGGGTGTTGACACGTGCGTATCATCGGGGTGGAAAAACAATCCGTTACAGCCTGCCAGAACCAACGCCAACCCAATAATAAGCCGGTATCCCTTTATCAGAAATAAACCTGCCATTTCAAAGCTGCCTCTATAAATGCGCTGCCGAACTCGCGCTTTTGGGAAATTTCCAATCTCAATGCACTCTGATCGGATAAACTCAAACGTTGATTGAGGGCAATCTCATAGGTGGTGCAGGTAATACCCTGAAAAAATTCCAGCAGACGCGCTGACAGCCCAATTCGCCACTGTTTTGAAAAATCGTGAACAATACCCAGGCTTGATCCTACCCCCATAGCAACGTTTTTTTGGAAACGGTCATTCATCATTGCTGACCCTTCGGCGAAGGCAAAGACCAGTGCCTTTGACGGCAAGTCATAGCTGAGCCCGACTCCGGCATTCAATTGCCCGGTTAGCGGCCTGTCATCAGAGGCAAAACGCATACGCCCTATAGCCACATTCGCCTTCCAGGAAAAAGGCTTCAACAAACGGCCATGGGGCACCGCGGATAATATATCGACAAAACCGATGCGCTCCAGGCTCACCTTGTCTTTGCTGGGATAGTACCGTACGGCAGCGTTGAGAAATTCGAGCTGTGCTCCGCGTACAAACCCGCCCTGTGGATCGAGTAGATCGTGATAGACGTGTCTAAAATCGAACTGCAGAAACTGCAAGGGATCTTCGTAACCATATCCGATTCCAATACGGGCGCTTTTGTGGCCTTGGTCTGGTCGGACTTCGGGCGTCTTGAACTGTGGGATCTGTGGTGGAACGTCCAGACGACTCCTTGCCTCCAGTAGCGGCAGCAGATGGTGGTGGTGGTGATCATCCGGCTTGTAACTCAAGGCGTCGAACGCCTGCCGGTATTCCAGGTACTCCACTGCCAGCTCCAGTGCCTGGGCATGATCGTGTGGGTTGAGCCTTTGTAAAGCTTCTGCATTGGCCGCTATTTTTCCCTTTGCAAGGTCCTTTGCGATCACCAGCAGATCTTTTTCCATACTAAGCGCACGTTGCTTCAGGACCGTGCTGCGGGCCGGGCGGAACCTGACCCCTTTGAGGAGACCGGGCACTTCAGTGACGCCCCGGACTGTATCGGCAGGAATAGCCCACCATTGGAACTGATCTGTGAGGTGAAGCGAGGGGCGCGCTACCTCCAGCAACGACAGTAATTGGTAAGAGCAGTTCTCGTCGAGAAAAAAATAGTCAAAATAAGCCGACTGCAATTCCCACACGTGCATCAGCATGAGCAGGATTTCCGCCGGCGTCAGGTCGAGGCGGTATTCCCAGATATCTCGATTGTCGATATCACCATACTCCTTAACCCTCACGGAATAACGAGAAATCGAAAACTTGCCGGGATAGCCTCCAAACAATCCTCTTAACGCGAAAGACAACCCGCGTTCCTGCTCGGTGATAGCGACAAAACTGACTGTCTGGGCCAGCAGCCTGGTGCTCTCGTCCTGTGACGGCGCATCGATTCTGAGCAGTGTGTGCCCAAACATGGAAGCCGGATTGTTGAGAAATGCCACTGGAAAAACAAGTGTGATTTCGTTTGGATCGAGTTCAGCAATCCAGGTGCAAAATTGAGGACAAGGGTGTTCCGGCAAGCGTTTCGGATCGAAATGTAATTCTTGCTTCAGCCAATGATAACGTGCGATAAAGACGCATTGAGGATGTTGCTTTTCGTCTCCTACCGTGCATGAGGAAAAGAAACTTGCCAGGGTAGCTTCCAGTTCCGCCTCCGGATCGTTTTTTCCATCAGGCGCAAGAAAAAAGGATTCAGCATCTACCAAGCTTTTCACACCCGGCATCAACAGCTTCGGTTTATAGTGCAATAACACCTGCCACTCGCGCCGTTCCCACAAACGCTTTTCCTGCGCGCGTTGTATCAGTTCTTGAAAATAGGCACCGTCCATCGCAAAAGATGTGGATAGGAACGTTAAAGTGACAAGACACAGGAGAAGAGCAAACAGGGCGACCTTTTTGGTCAAATGGTATGTGGACGGGACAGCGATTTTAAACTCGGCAACCCGAAGAAATGCCACCAGGTACTTAATCCGAATCAGGGTGCTCCAAATCAGAAACGTATTATTGATTCGGCCGCGCCGTATCTTTTGTTTTGATTGTGAAGGCGCAACGCGGGCTAATCCATCAGGTAGGGATCGGCCGAGATTTCCGAATCAAGCGTTGCCAGCAGTTCCTCGGGAGTAACCTGATCAGAGCTGAACAGGGTGCTGAATTTGTTCTTGGTAAGAGAAAAGAATTCTGGTTTGCGGGAATCGGAAATACCCATAAGAGTAGCCAGCGATGTCAGATGTTCGCCGCCGCCCACGGCCATATC
>WTCF01000195.1 GCA_013138705.1 Deltaproteobacteria bacterium | reverse complement strand
GCTTCTTCTCCTGCAAAGCAAGGACCTTCTCTTCTACTGTTTCGGCTGTAATGAAGCGATAGGTAAATACTTTTTTGTCCTGTCCGATGCGGTGGGTTCGATCGACCGCCTGAAGTTCAACTGCCGGGTTCCACCACGGATCTACAATAAACACATAATCTGCTGCTGTGAGATTAAGCCCCAGGCCGCCGGCCTTAAGGCTGATAAGGAAGAGTTTTATATCTTCGTTGTCTTGAAAACAGCGTACCCTGTCTTTACGTCTTGTCTGGGGCGTCCTCCCATCAAGGTACTCATATATTATACCGGCATCATCCAGGGAGCGACGGATCAGGCTCAGCATTTTGGTAAATTGGGAAAAGACCAGGGCCTTATGTCCACCGGAAATGGCCTCTTTTATCAATGTCATCAGATTATCCAGCTTGCCTGATCCTGCGCTATCCTCTCCGATAAGGGCAGGGTGGTTGGCTGCCTGGCGAAGCCTGAGGAGTCCCTCCAGTATCTTTATACGGCTCCTGTTGAGACCCTGCTGTTCTATGGTTGCCAATATTGAAGCGCGGTAGTGGTCCCGAACCTGGGAGTAAATCTTGGCCTGTCCATCGGTCATGGGACAGAGTATTATATGCTCCCTTTTTCCAAGAATTTCTTTGGCTACGGCCTCTTTATTACGCCTGAGGAGAAAAGCCTTTACCATTTTTTTAAGGATATTCCGGGCCGTTTTATCTCCCCGGGCTATAGGTTTTGCAAACCTCCTGTCAAAGACCGCCCTGGGACCCAGGAGTTTTGGATTTAAGAATTCCATCTGGGACCAGAGCTCCCCCACGTTGTTTTCAAGTGGCGTGCCAGTCAGACACAGCCTGTGCCCGGCCCTGAGTAGCCGCACTGCTTTGGCAATCTGGGAGTTGGAATTTTTGATCGTCTGACTTTCATCCAGAATGATATAATTGAACTGCAAATCTTTAAGAATCTCTATATCACGTCTTACCAGACCATAGGTGGTGATTACCAGATCAGCCTGGTCTATTTCTTTAATAAGGTCTGAACGATTGTTCCCTGCATAGGCAAGTATTTTTAAATCAGGGACAAAACGCTTTGCTTCCGCCTGCCAGTTAAACAGGACAGAGGTTGGGCTCACTACAAGGGATGGCCCTTGTTTTCCTTTTTCCATCTCTCCTGCGAGCCATGCAAGGACCTGTACTGTCTTGCCAAGCCCCATGTCATCGGCGAGTATGCCTCCAAAACTGAACTTCTTTAAAAAGGCAAACCAGCCCAAGGCATCCTCCTGGTATGGCCGAAGGACGCCTTTGAAACCAGCAGGTACAGGGACCCTTTCAATTCCTGAGAAGTTTTTCAGGGCATTTTTTATCTCAAGGAAACGCTGGTCAACGGACTCGACTTCATTCTCTTCCAGCAGAACGTCCAGGATCAAGGCCTGGGTCGATGGAAACCTGAGCGTTTTGCCGCGATTCCTTTTTCCCGACGCAGCACCCAGTTCAAGGACGGGGAGGTTGCGGGAAAGCCATTTCTCGGGAAGAAGCCCTGTGCTTCCGTCTCCAAGCGTAACAGTTTGTTCTCCCCTTAGAAATGCCTTAATGGCCCTTGGCAACGAGACTACATGTTCTCCAAAGGATATTCCGCCTTCCAAATCAAACCAGTCTATGCCGGATGAGATACTTAGTTCGGTGATGCGACCTCCCCTGAAAGGCTTTCTGTTTTGTCCCTGGACCCTCCAACCATCTTCTGTCAATTCTGAAAGGGCTTCGGCCGCACCTTTAATATCTCTTTGAAATAGCTGGTCCTTTTGCCGAAATCCCTTGTCAAATAGTCCCACTAGGATCTCGGATTCGGCATCTTTATTTCGTTTTACCCGTTGCCATCTTTCAGTATCCAGCACAGAGGGTCTTGGATCATGCCAGTCTATTTCCAGGTCTTCATAGTTCATAAAGACCTGGGCCTGTAAGAGATCTTTCTCAAGCTCTACCATAAGTACTGGTTTTGGAAATAAGTCCTGTATGGTTTTGGGCGCTATTCCCTCCGGCAGGCGAATTTTAGGGCTGCCTGGAAGGGATTCTGCCTGGACCACAAGGTCCCGGATGTCTTTCCTGGATATCTCTATCTCTTCTGATTTCAACGCAGCCTTTATCCACGAAAGGCTGGGTCCCGGCAATTCGAAAAGATACCCGTCATATATGAAAAGCACCGGCGAGGTATGAAAAAAAACAGGTATATTCGAAAGCGGCACGTCTTCGCCGTCCGGTTTCAGCCTCACTGATGGCACGAGCTTAAGCCCTTTTTTTTTCTTTTTGGTTTTTTGTTCTGCTGCCAGCTCCAGCAATGCAGCAGACGGGACTGCTTTATAGAGGGGATCTGCCAGTTGTTTTTTGACTGAGTGAAATACTCTGCAACGTTTTGTCTCGGCCAACAGAGGCAGGACGAGTTCAAGGTCTCTTGGTTCTAAGGCAAGGTCTACAAAATCTTTGTGAGTCGGCTGGTAATATCGGAAAAAATCATTTCTTGGAGTTCTCCCGGACACATTGTCCAGCATAGCAATTATGGCACGATCCACCCTTGGAAGACCCCGGTGTTCTATGGTAGCTGCCTGAAGTTTCCGTTCTCTTCCCAGTGTACCGTCTTTTCTAAGGTACCTTTCAAAGGCAGATACCTCTATGGCCATCGAAGTGACGTTCAGGTCGTAGCACAGGACGAACTTGCTGGAACCATCCAGCCATGGAGCGGCTAGCGGTTTTCCTTGCCAGATGGCATCTGTAAACAGTGTTCGCCAATCGGTTTTTTCCTTAGACCGGGCCTTTTTATGTTTGCCATTGCCGGAAAGGGTCGGCATTCCTCCTGCTGCCAAGACCCCGTCTGCTTCAACTATGGCTGCCCACAGGTGTTTGCATGGAAAACCCTGTTGAAAAAAGGGGCAGGTACAGGAAACGTGAATTTTGCCGTCTCCTGAATGTCTGTCAACTACTGTCGCTGTATAGAGCTTTGAGCCATGGACTGCAGCTAAAATCCTTTCCCGTGAGACTTCTTTCAGTATTGCCTTTCCCTGCTCGGCATAATACTCACCGCGTTGGCGTATCACAGGCAGAAAAGAGTGTCTTAGTCGATCCTTCCAGAAACCTGCTTGATCTTTGCCCCTTTTGTTTCTAAAAAACTTCCGATCCATATCTGTGCCGTAGTTTCTGTATTTTTTTGATGAAACAGCTTAAAAGCAAATCTTTAATATACACTGTTTTTGTGAATAAAGCAGTTAAATCATGTTTCCTCTTTGCCTTATTTTTCGAGAAATCGGCTGTTAAGGCCGGTCCACAGATCAGGGGCTGAGGCAAAGCTTCGATAATATTTCGTGCTTTCAATCTTTCGTGATTATGTTTCACATTTTTCTACCAGAAAAAACACGAAAATAATTGCTAAGGTACTAACTATGGTATTATGACTATGTTGTTTGATTTTCTGCAAATTAATAAATGAGCCTTTGATATGGAAAACATAATATCTAAATCAAAATTCAAACCCCGCGCCTTGCACTATTTTCGCGAAGTGGAACAAACAGGAAGGGAATTAATCATCAGTGACCGGGGCAAACCGGTCTTAAAGATCGTGCCATTTACGGCAGATCCTGCCGAGTGCCTAAAAGCACTTCGCAACTCTGTGATCAAGTACGAAGATCCAACTGCTCCTGTAGGGTCAGATGATTGGGAGTCTTTAAAATGATTGTTCTTGATACTCATGCCTGGGTATGGTTCATCAGTAATCCGGAATTGCTCTCTAAGAGGGCAAAAGACGGAGTTTTGCAAAAGGCTTAACAGTATGTAAAGCGGTCCGTCAGCCCCTGGGATGATACTTCTGGTGGATAGTACGCAGGTGCTGAAGGTCGAGATGGGTGTATATCTGGGTAGTGCTGATGTTGCTGTGGCCCAGGAGCATCTGCACGACCCTCAGATCCGCTCCACCTTCCAGGAGATGCGTTGCAAAGGAATGGCGGAGCACGTGGGGAGAGACTTCGCTCTTAATACCTGCTGATATGGAATAGGCCTTGAATAACTGCCAGAACCTCTGTCTTGTAATGGGCTTCCCGGCCCTGCCGACAAATACAAAGTAACTGGCCTTTTTGCCCAGAAGCTTGGGCCTGCCGGACTTGAGATAATTGCCTAGCCACTCTATAGCCACCTTCCCCACCGGTACTACGCGTTCTTTATTTCCTTTGCCGAGTATCCTCAAATAACCAACTTTCATGTCTATCTGGTTAAGTTTCAATCCCACGGCTTCAGAGGCCCTGAGCCCGCACGCATAAGTAAGCTCAAGGAGTGCTCTGTCCCTCAAGCCAGCGGGCTTATTTACTTCAGGTTGTTCCATCAGGGTCTCAACCTCGGAGACCGACAACACCTCGGGGAGGTGGCCCCCTATTCGTGGATTATTGATAGCGGCAAGAGGTGTTGAGTTCAGGCTGTATTCTTCCACCAGGAAGCGAAAGAAACCCCTGAGGGCTGAAAGTTTTCTGGCAGTGGTCCTCGGAGAAAGGCCGGAGTCCCGAAGTGATTTTAGCCACGCCAATATGTCGTTGGGGCTTATATTGTCCGGACCGGCAAGTTCTTGTCTGTTTGCAAAATCAACGAAATTTAAAAGATCACGGCTGTATTCATCAAGGGTGCTGGGAGAAACCCCGCGGTCTATAGAAAGGCGGGCCATAAAGTCATCAAGAAGACCGGCCCAGGAGTTGGTTGCTCCATCCGGCATATTTTTCAAGAAAGCTCTGTGAGTTGTATCTCGGCAGTCTCCCGGATTTCCGGATTTCTGGCGGTAAGGCTCAGTACTCTCAATTTGCCCTCAAGGCCTCTCCGTTCAACAGTTCCTTTTTCTCCAACAAGTTCACACAGGCCTTCAATAGCCTTACATACTAATTCCGAATCATTTTTGATATCCAGAATCAGAAGCAATGCACCCCAGTCCTGCGGCATTCCGTAGGTGTCCACATAGTGTCTAACAGTAGACAGGAACCTCGTCCTGCCATAGGATTCATGTATGGCCATGAGGTCTTTAGAATGTTGTGGCCGTCCCTTTGCACCCATAAACAGCTTTTCTGCTTCCTGTAAATAGAGTTCCTTCATCCTTGGGTCTTCAAGGGCCCTTTCAAGGTTGCTGCGCTCATCCTTTTTGTTTCTTGCGCTCCTGCTTCTATCGCGCTTTCTGTCTATTTCTTTCCAACTCTTCTTTCTTTCTCTAACCATAGGTCTCTTTCAATTCCTTCTAGGCAAATATGAATTCAAAATCCGGAAGTACCAGGCAAGTGAGCCTTCCACCATAAACCGCACCCGTATCAATACCTACCTTGTTGGCCTCAATTAATGGGACAGAAAACGGTGTATGACCGAAAATGACCCTTTTACCCCAGTCATAAGAAGATTTCAGAAAATGTGACCTGATCCAGAGGAGGTCTTCAGGGCTTTGTTCAGAAATGGAAACATAGGGTCTCAGGCCTGCATGTACAAATATATAATCATTGGTCTCAAAATACAAATCCAGGTGATCAAGAAAATCCCGGTGGCTTTGGGGTATATCTATTTTGCCCTTTTCAACCGAATAACTCTCAAGGGTCTTTCTGCCACCGTTTGGGAGAAATATATCATGG
>WTCF01000236.1 GCA_013138705.1 Deltaproteobacteria bacterium | reverse complement strand
ATAGAGGCCGCTCCCTTTGAGGCCTACTTGGGACTCAAGTGGCACTATTGAAGCTACCAATCTACGACACTTGTCGATTCTTTCCTGAGTATCATGGCATTATTTATGTCCAAACCCGCTGCCTCTTTATCACCCAGGCGTTCATAGACCTCACTTCTCAGTGCGTAAGCAGGGGCATATTCAGGAGAAAGGTCGATTGCCTGTGTCAGGCACTTCAGTGCCTCATCCAAAACCCCTGCCTTGAATAAAATACCCCCTTTGTGATAGTAAAGGCGGGCATTTTCCGGTTCGCACTTTATTGCAGCGTCAATGTCCTTAATTGCCGCATCAGTATCATTTAACCTCAGACATGCTATGGCCCTTGCCTGATACACCTTGGCGCACTGGGGGTCTGCCTCCAATACCTCTGTAAACACGGCAATGCAGCCATCAAAATCCTCATCCATAAATTTAAACTGCCCATCAATAAAACGCTCTTTCAGGTCCTGCCTCATCTAGAGTCCTCCGTAAGCCCCTATTCCTGCTTTATTAAATCCCCAATTTAAAACTCAACACTCAAAATTCAACATTTTTCCACAAAGCACCCAAAAAAAAGGCCGGGGACATACCCCGGCCGCAAGGATCAATATTCCTGGAAACTATGAGGCAAATGCCTTTTCCAGATTGGGAACCATCTGCTTTTTCCGGCTCATTACACCGGGGAGCCAGACGGTCCGGCCTTCGAGTGCCTTGCCAAAGGCCTTTTCAACAATACCGGGATCGTCTGAAACAACCATGAGATCCGTGGCTTCCTCCATGATATCAGTAAGCATGAGGAAGACGCTGTGACGGTTTCCTTCGGCCTTGACCTTCTCAATCTCTGCATAGAGATCGTCTCTCATGTCGGCTACCAGGTCCAGCGACACCAGCTCAAGCTGGCCGATTCCCACATTATTGCCTGCCATATCGAAGTCTTTGTAGTCACGGAAGACTAGATCCCTTGCGGGCACGCCTTCCACCGCGCTCTTGGCCTTGGCCATCTCCATGCCCCAGGCCATTGGATCATCAATGCCGGCTATCTTGGCAAGGTCCGCAACGGCCTCTTTGTCTTCAGGAGTACAGGTTACAGACTTGAAGAGTACTGTATCACTGAGGATTGCCGACATCATGATACCGGCTATATTTGGTGGGATCTCCTTTTTGTAAACGTCCTTGTAAAGGATACGGAGAACAGTGCCTGTACACCCAACCGGCATGACACATGCAAAAATAGGATTGGGAGTGGTAATATCTCCGATCTTATGATGATCAATAATTGCCAGCAACTCCCCTTTGTCGCAGTTGTCCGGGGCCTGCTTGAGATCGCTGTGATCCACCAGCATAAACTTTTCGCCTGCTACATCCGTACGCAGTTCAGGGACATCAAAACCAAACTTATTGAGTATCAGTTCTGTCTCAGGATTGAGTTCTCCCTGCCTGCATGGTACGGCATCAACTCCCAGCATCTTCTGCAGCTCCGCCAAAGCTATAGCAGCGGTTACAGCATCTGTGTCCGGGCTCTTGTGTCCAAATACATAAACAGCCATTCTAACATCCTCCTTAAAAATTTTCGGTAAATTAAAAAACTATTGGGAAATTTTGGGGAATTCCAAAAATACCACATCTTATGAAAACAGATTCATATAAAAAAATTCCTTTGAAACAATTATCCTAATATAAAAAATACAACAATTGAACCTTTGGACCTCTCATGTAGCACAATACCAATTCTTTGCCAAGGATTTTTAAGGCCATGCCATAAAGATAACTGAATTGGGATTCAGCGAAAACCTGATGGATCGCAAGGACAAAGGGATTCCAACTCCAACTCGCATTTTCAACTGAAAGACTCAATCCCCAGGATCGGAAGGATTTTATCCAGGTGTCGGGAATGCCTGAGGACAAAGCCTTGTGTTTTGCAGAATACGTTGACATCATAGAAAGATTGGTATAGTCGTCATTTTCAAAAAGGAGAGGTAGATCATATGGCTGAATTGAAAAACACTATTACTGTTCGAGTTAACGTAAAAATAACCCCTGAGTCCCTTAAAACCATTGTTGAAAACGCAAAAAAAAGCGTTGGGCCGGACCAAAGCGGTGTTTATCGAGTTGATACCGCAGGTAAGGTCGATGAAATGATTTCCCAGTTTCTTTATGAAAAAGACTTTGAAAGTTATGTTAAGGACCCAATAAATTACAATAGCTTGCCCATCGAAAACAGAGAATTCCATTAAGGGCGGAATCGCACGGTTCAGTCCCTAAAATATTTCTTGAAGTAATTGAATCTCTGCCATGGTTTTTTCAGCGATTGTCTTTTCTCTATTATAATGTTTTATCCATCTCTTGAGACACTTTTGAGCTTCTTCGGGATTACCGAAATGGCTCGCGCATGCCTTCATAGACTTTTTAGTTCTTATTACGTTCGCTTCTATCTCAACCGGCACCATTTCACTATCATGCCTTATGGCCTCTTCCGGACAGATATCATGACATATGGCACAGCGTATACACTCCTCCATATCAATATCCGCCTTTTCGTCTATCATTGAGATAGCGTCAACAGGGCATTCCTCAATACAATCACCGCAACCAGTACAGTCCTCTTGTCTTACCCAAGGCATGTGTAAACCTCCTATTATGAATTGACGATTGAAAATTGAAAATTGAAGAATTGAGGAATTAAAATCAATATAGTTTCTTCAATTCCTCAATTCGTAATCCCTGAATGCTTCAAAATACATCCAATTCCTCAATCCCTCAATCCCCCAATTCTTCAATCGTCAATTTTCAATTTTCAATTTTCAATCACCAATCCCCCTGCCTTGCCATCGAACAAATCCTTGAGTTTTGCAAGTGGCTCGTTATTATTAAAGAAAAGGGACGAAAAGGAGTTATAAAAAATGAAATTCTTTATTGATACTGCCAACTTGAACGAAATTCGCAAAGCAGCAGATCTGGGACTGGCAGATGGAGTGACCACAAACCCTTCTCTTATAGCCAAAGAGAATTGCGCCTTTGAAGACAGGATTAGAGAAATATGCAGTATTGTTGATGGCCCTGTGAGTGCTGAGGTGATTAGCACAGACGTTGACGGCATGGTGAAGGAAGCCGGAAAACTGGCTGAAATCGCTTCTAATGTCGTTGTCAAAATTCCCATGACCACCGATGGTTTAAAGGCCACGAAAAAACTGGCAGGTGAGGGTATAAAGACCAACGTAACCTTAGTATTCTCCCCGCTTCAGGCGTTACTGACAGCAAAGGCCGGAGCAAGCTATGTCAGTCCTTTTATAGGAAGACTCGATGATATCTCTCATGAAGGCATGAACCTGGTAGAGGACATTATTCAAATTTTTGACAATTACGCCTTTGACACGGAAATCATAGTAGCAAGCATTAGACACCCCATACATGTGCTGGATGCTGCAAAGATAGGTGCCGACATAGCAACTATTCCCTACAAAGTGATAGCACAGCTAGCCAGTCACCCTTTAACTGATATAGGCCTTGAAAAATTTTTAGCTGATTGGGAAAAGGTGCCGAAATAGTGTTTAATGGCGGTAAGATACCTTTTTGGATGGTCAGTCTCAGGAATTCAACTGTTTGTGATTTGTGTACTCCTTGTTCTCTGCAACTTAGGAGTGAGCAGTGCAGGCAGTATATATTCCTTCGTGGATGAGCGCGGTGCATGGCACTTCAGTAATGTGCCTACAGATCGGCGTTATGGTTTGGAAAGCCGATCCAGGCACATCTCCCAACATGTTCCAAGAAATTACTCGGAATTTGAGAAAATTATATCCGAGGCTGCCACACGCTATGGTATGGATCCTGATTTGATCAGGGCAATAATACAAATAGAGTCAGGAGGGATTCCGGATGCCCGTTCCTCAAAGGGTGCCATTGGGCTCATGCAGTTGATGCCTGAGACATCCTCAAATCTGGCAGTGTCAAATCCCTTTGATCCCAAGGCAAACATCCTGGGCGGCACCAAGTACCTCAGCTGGTTGATTGAACGATTCAGAGGCAATTTGGTCCTGGCTCTGGCAGCTTATAACGCAGGGCCGGGAAAAGTCGAAAGATACAAAGGAATCCCGCCTTACCCTGAGACCAGGAGGTATGTGCGAAACGTCCTGAAACAATGGCAGAAATACAGATCTGAATACAGATCTGATTGAAATCCCTTACCGGGTCCTTGTCCCTTTCTGAAACATGAAGCGCCTTGATCTTACATTCAGCAACAGCCCTACACCTATAAGCGTAGTAAACACCGAGGAGCCGCCATAGCTGACAAGTGGCAAAGGAATACCTACCACAGGCATAAGTCCCATGACCATGCCTATGTTTATTACTACCTGCCAGAAAAGCATGGCCGTTACCCCAAAGGCCAAAAAGGCCCCGAAACGTTCCCTGGATTGTGATGCTATCAAAAATCCACGGTATAGCATAAGGAAAAATATTCCCAGTAGAATTACTGCTCCCACCCAACCCCATTCCTCAGCCCAGATGGAAAAGGCAAAATCAGTATGGACCTCCGGCAGAAAGTTGAGGTGGGCCTGGCTCCCTTTCATGTAACCTTTGCCCAGGATCTGTCCTGAACCAATGGCAATTTTTGATTGTGATATGTGATATCCCGCACCGAGTGGATCCCTCTCCGGGGAAAAAAAATTTATAATTCTGTTCCTTTGATAGGGCTTTAGAAACTCCCATACAACAGGAAAAGCGGCAATCGCTGAGCCCAACAGCAGCAGGAAGGACGTCCACTGGAGACGAGCCATATATACTAAAGAAGCAAAAATCAGCACCAGAAACAGCGCTGTGCCTAAATCCGGCTGGTGATAAATCAGAAAAATTGGAACAAGCATCAAAAGGACAGGCCGCCATAAATCTATTAGACTATACTGTGGTCTGTCGTTATGGTAAAAATAACTACTCAAGACAATAACCGTGGCGAGCTTGGCCAGTTCGGAGGGCTGAATATTCATAAACCCCAAAGAGAGCCAGCGCTGTGATCCACCTACAGTCTTACCTATAAGAACTACCAGTATAAGCATAAAAACCATAATCAAGTATATATGTACAGAATAAACTGTAAGAAGACGATAATCAAAAAAGACTACCAGACTCAACATCAAAACGGTGCCTGCTATGTACCACTGAAGTTGTTTCCATTGAAAGGGATAGTCGGTAGCTGCACTGCCGCTGTTCAAGTTGACAAAACCTATAGCCATGAGCAGCAGAACAGCTAGAAAGAGCCACCAGTCAAAATGTTCCAGAGATCGCCTATCAAACATGGTCATCTATATTGTTTACATTGAAAGCAGTCTTGTGGGGCCCTAGTACAGGCAGAGGAGATTGAATTTGAAACCACGTCTCGAAAACCTTACGGGCAATAGGTGCTGCAACAGAGCCGCCATGTCCGCTATGCTCGCACAATACTGCTACCGCCAGATCAGGCCTCTCTGCCGGAGCGTAGGCCACAAACCAGGCGTGATCTCTGTGTTTCCAAACCAAATTTTTATCCTGCCGGCGTTTAGCCTGTCCTATCACCTGCGCGGTACCGGTCTTGCCCGCCACATGGACATCAGGCAATTTGCATTGTTTTCCTGTAGCCTTTTTATCATTTACCGCCCCCAGTAAGGCCCTCCTGATTATCCTTAGATTTGTTTCAGAAATCGGCAATTTATCCTTTGGATCACTCTCAAAAGATGCGACGATGTGGCCATCCGGTCCTGTCATCTTCTCCAGGTAAATTGGGCTATATAGGGTGCCGCCATTGGCTACGGCAGCTATCAGACAGGCCATCTGCAGAGGAGTTGCAAGAGTAAAACCCTGGCCTATGGCTGTGATGAGGGTCTCTCCTTCCTGCCACGGCTCATGATATCTTCCGAGCTTCCAGTCCGGCGTAGCAATAAATCCTCTGCTCTCATTGGGAAGATCGATCCCTG
>WTCF01000222.1 GCA_013138705.1 Deltaproteobacteria bacterium | reverse complement strand
TGTTCTTGATATAATCAGCATGACCAGGACAATCCACATGGGCATAATGACGCTTTTCAGTCTCATACTCCACATGAGCCGTAGCTATGGTAATACCACGCTCCCGCTCCTCAGGGGCCTTGTCAATAGCATCAAAAGGAATATACTCCGCCTTCCCCTGCTCAGCTAAAATACGAGTAATAGCTGCAGTAAGCGTGGTCTTGCCATGATCAATATGACCAATTGTACCTACATTGACGTGCGGCTTAGTACGCTCAAATTTTTGCTTGCTCATTTTTCTCTGCTACTCCTTAAATGATATGTTTTTGAGACCCCTGCAGTTGCTTTATGTTTCCAGCAACAGGCTTCACTCCGGCTTCAACTCACAAGACCATGGAGCCCACGACCGGGATTGAACCGGTGACCTCTTCCTTACCAAGGAAGTGCTCTACCGACTGAGCTACATGGGCACCTATTTCCATGGAGCGGGAAACGGGACTCGAACCCGCAACCCTCAGCTTGGAAGGCTAATGCTCTAGCCAATTGAGCTATTCCCGCCCTAAGGGAAACCAATTGAAACAATTAAAAATTAAGAGTTAAGAGTTAAAACCTAAAAAACCACAACCAACTCCCCATTCTTAATTCTTAATTCTTAACTATATCTATTGGTGGAGAGGGGAGGATTCGAACCTCCGAAGGCATCGCCAACAGATTTACAGTCTGTCCCCTTTGGCCAACTCGGGAACCTCTCCGCACCTTTCCAATGGAGCTGGCGATGGGACTCGAACCCGCAACCTGCTGATTACAAATCAGCTGCTCTACCGATTGAGCTACACCAGCCAAATTGAACACTCCATAATAGTGACCTCTTTAAAAAAAGCAAGCTCTTTTGATCACAAAAAAAAGGCGGCGCACATCCAACCGGCGCCGCCCCTGTCATTACCTTGGGCAATCGAGCCCTCTAGTTCCTAATGTATGTCTTTTCCTTCATACTGCCATGCAGTCACCATTTTCTCAAGTCCGAAACCGGCCTTGCCTGCTCTCACGTCCCTTGCCCAGCTCTCATGCACATAGGCAGTGGTCCTGTAAAGCAGATGGCCAAATTTGGAATACGGAATGGAAAGGAACAGAGTTGCCACACACCCCAGATGCAGCACGTATACCGGGTAGGCCAGGACTGCCACGTCCGCCAGACGTATTATCTCTGCTGCTACACCGCTCACGCCCACTGCAAAGATGAGCCATATCAGAATCCAGTCCTGTGTTGAGCTTGTAATGGTTCCTTCTGCAGTCTTCTGTTTCCTCATATTCCTGAGCATCCAGACCCCGGCAATGAGCATGACAGCACCAATATTGGCTGCGATCTTGACCGGATGATACTGGGCAAGAGGTGTTTCAAACCCGGCATCAGGGAATAGAATGGCCAGCACATCCGCCTGAATCATGACTATGATGGTCACAGCAAACAGAATAATGAATGACCATAGGACCCAGAGATGCCCTGTTGCACGCTCTGCTACCTCTCCGCATTTCTTGAAGCGCTCGTGGGTCAGTATCTCCTTAACAGCAGGCCATACATACTTGACCAGAAAAGGACCCAAGGCAGGCGTTGCGGCCTTCCCGGTGAATGAATCCGTCAGCCCGGCACCTTTGGAGATATCACTCCAGAACTGGAGTACTCCTTTTATGCTGGCATAGGCCGCAAGGGCAAAAATGGAGAGGAATAAGGCGTCTATTGGTATCACAGTCAGGAACTTGTGATATACAACAGTGCCCTCCGGAATTGGAAATGCCTCTTTTGTGTATAAGGACCAGAGAAATGCCACTACCATAACGGCGAGCATCGACGCAATTACAGTGCCTATTACACCGCCCGCGCTGTTCAGCAAATTCGCCAAGGCCTTTGGTTGGGCATAGTGCTTTATGGCATTTATCCTGATTGCGCTCAGCACATCCCCGGGGCGGGCATCCCTGGGACAATACTTTGTGCAATCACCACAGTTATGGCACAACCAGACATCTGCATCCCCAGCGAGTTTGGATCCCAGACCCCACTGGGCCCAGAGCATCTCCTTTCTGGGGAATGGGCTCTCATCTGTGGACAGAGGGCAGATTATGGAGCACGTTGCGCACTGATAACAGCGGTTAACCGTGTCTCCACCTGCCTCCATGACGCCCCTTACGAACGCCAGGTCCGGCTGCACTTGATTTCGTTCAGCCATGATTAATACCTCCTAGAAACCTTTGAATGGATTCGGTCCCAATTCCAATATTTCATCCATAAAATCATTTATGATCTTAGGGATTTGATCATACTCGTCAATGGCAACCTGTGCCAATCGTACACGCTCTGCCTCAATTCCCAGGGAGCTGAGCGACTCGGCAACATTTGCCATACGCTTCTCAGAGAGTTCACTGCCCTTCACAAAGTGGCACTGGTAATCATCGCCGAACTTGCAGCCAAGGAGCAAAGCGCCGTCTAACCCACTTGACATGGCGTCTTTGATCCATGCCACGTTTACAGAGCCAAGACAGCGGACAGGGATAATCCTGCCCAGCGGTGACCAGGAAAGGCCCTTTCTGGCTGCCATATCCAGGGCGGGGTATGCATCGTTTTCACATGCAAAGATGAGCAACCTCAGCTTATCCTCGTCGTCGTCAGGCACCTCGATTGCCTTAATCATTGAGCCGACGATGTCGATGCTATAGTCCTTGAAGTTGATAATGCGCTCCGGACATGCGCCCATGCACGTACCGCAACGGCGGCATCTTGATGGATTGAGCTTGGGAGTGCCTGCCTCATCGTCATCCAGGGCGCCGAACGGACACTCTTCAGTACAACGCTTACACTGGGTACAGCGCTGGAAGTAGAAGTCCGGATAGTCAAAATCCCATGTACGTGGATGGACCGAGTGGCCCTCGTCAATAGCCTTCAGGCACTGCAGGGCCTTGAGTGTTGCACCCGCGGCGTCCTCCATTGCCTCTTCTATGGTCATGGCCCTGTGGACTACGCCTGCGGCGTAGACTCCTGTCCGCCTTGTCTCATATGGGAAACAGATGAAGTTGGAATCGCAGTAGCCTCCGAACAGGTCCAGGTCACGGAAGTCCGGGCCCTGCCTGTATGCCAGGTTCACAACCGGGTCGTCCTTGGTGGTCGGGACCATTCCTGTGGCAAGCACCGCGAGATCTACATCCAGGCTGATGTCGCCGCCGATAAGAGTATTATCCACATTGACGGTCAGACCACCTGAGCCGTTGTCCTTGACCTCAGTAACATCTCCCTTGGTAAGAAAGATCCCAGGGTCGTTCTGAAGGCCCTGGTAGAAGTACTCATACTGCCCTGAAGCGCGCATATGCTCGTATAAGACGTATGCCTTGCCATCCTCCGGCTGGTCCTCACGCAGGTACTTGGCCTGCTTAAGGGCAACGAGGCTCGTTACTACTGAGGCATAGGGGAAATCAGCATCGTCCTTGGAGCCCCCGGGGCTCTGAATAAAGGCCACTGATTTGACCTCCTTGCCGTCAGGACGAACGATCTTGCCCTTCTTGGCAATTTCCTCAAACTGGCAGTTGGTTATGACATTGGGATTGCCCCAGGCCAGGTGTTTGAACTCGTCTTCTGCCGGTTCGTAAGGTTTCCACCCTGATGCCAGGATCACTGCCCCGCATACCTCGGCGCTGGGATCTTCCCCCATATAGTCCTTACGTCCCTCATTTTTCTCTGCGTATTTCTTTTTCTGATCTTCAGCCGAAAGCTCTTTGCCGCTCTCGTCCAGCATCTCCTCATCTGTCAGTGGAAACGGTGCATCCCACTCACTCTTGGCCCCTGTCTCCTTCAGGCTGACCCTGAAGTCTCCGGGAGCATTGCCGATACGGGCCACTTCTGTATTGGTCTTGACTGTTATCTTGTCGCCGGCGTTGACTCTGTCAATCAGGTCCTGGACCACAGGATTAATGAGCTCAGAGTATTCAGGGCCTACAGGGACCTGCTTTCTGAGCTTTGCACCCCAGCCGCCAAGCTCAGCCTGCCGCTCAACCAAAATGCTTTCGTGCCCTGCCTCAGCAGCCTCAAGTGCGGCAGTCAAGCCGGTAACCCCGCCCCCGATGACAAGAAGACGCTGATTGATCTCCTCGGTCTTAAAAGGCTCTGTAGGCTCGGACTTCTGCGCCTTGACAACCGCCATGCGGATATAGTCCTCAGCCAGCTCTTGCACGTGCTCTTTCTGGGCCTCGGCATTCTCATCGTCCGCATTGACCGGATGACTCCATGTAACCAGCTCACGAAGGCTGGTCTTTTCCACGATTACACCCGGAAAATCAAGGATCTCAAACTCGTACCTGGGGGAAATTCCAGCCAGAACAACTGCATCCACCCCTTCATTATCTATATCCTGCTTCACCATGGCAGCGCCTTCGGGTGAATACAGGTCGGCATGTGTGCGTACTATCTCAAGGCCAGCCCCGGTTGCAACCTCTACGAGCTTATCTATATCCAAGGCCTCGCCAATACCATCTCCAGTGTATATGTAACATCCTACTTTTTTCGACATCAGCCTGCCCTCCTCACCAACGTCTGAACAGCCTTCAAGGCCGCAGCAGTTGCACTCTGAGCAGATGAAACTACATCAATAGGCCGCTT
>WTCF01000110.1 GCA_013138705.1 Deltaproteobacteria bacterium | reverse complement strand
ACAGAAATAGCCGTTGAATGTTCGGTATTGGATATTCGTTTTTCATTCGATGTTGGACGTTCGATGTTCGATGTTGGACGTTCATCTTTAGAACTTAAGCCCTAGAGCATCCCGCAATTTACCGCATACAACAGGGCATTTCGGATCTCCTCCTGCAGATCAGGGGTGCTGATTTTCTGACCTTTTTTGTCCTGCACGTAAAAAACATCCACTACCTGGTCGACCTTGGTACCTATCTTGGCCCTGGAAATATTTAAACCAAAATCCGCCAGAGTACGGGTAACATCGTAGAGAAGGCCGATCCTGTCCTCTGCATAGACCTCCACGATTGTGTAGAAGTCTGATGTCTCATTGTCCAGGACAGCTCGGGCTTGACGTTTGAGGTATTTCTGCCAGTCGCCTGATCTTACCGGCCTGTATTTTCCTGCCAGTCGATGGGATAGCCCCAGCCGGTCGTCCAGGGCCAGATTCAGATTTTTTTTAAGGACTTCCCAGTCCTGTTCATCATAGCCCTTGTTGACCGAGGATATCACATCCAGCACATCTATAGCTGTCCCATCCCTTAAGGTAAAAATCTGAGCAGCAAGCACGTTGAGATTGTGAAGGGCCATAATTCCAAATACCCTGGCAAGGAGCCCGGTTCGGTCATTGGCCATCACGAGCAGGGACCAGTAAGTTCTCCTGTCCTCAGCCAATACCAGGGAAAGTTGATCTGACAATTGAGTCTTGAGCTGAATATGCCTTTCAATGGCCTCGGGAGTAAAGCTCAGTATGTAGTCATCAGGCATTATAGCAAGGTTATCTTTTCCTTTTTCCCCGAGCTTGGAGGCTATCTGTTGCTTCATCCAATCTAAGGCCTGGATCCTGTGGTAATCATAGATCTCTGATCCTTCCAGAAAGAGAGTGATTTTCAAATATAGATCATGCACCAGCACTGCTTTCCAATCATTCCAGACGTTTGGGCCGGTTGCCCTCGAATCCGCTATGGAGAGTAGATAGAGCATGTTTAACCGTTCAATGTCTTGTATTTCCTTGGCGCATTTCAATATGAGGGTTTCATCTTCCAGATCCCGTCTCATGGCAATATGCACCAGATAGAGATGGTCCTGCACAAGGAAGGAGAGATAGGCGCATTCCTCTGAGGAAAGCCCCATTCTTTTACCGATATCCTTGACTATTTCAGCCCCGCGTTCGGCGTGGTGTCCACCACGGCCCTTTCCTATGTCATGTAACAGGGCAGCGAGATAAAGTATGTGAGGTGATTCCAGGGCCAAAAAAATCCGGGACTCTTCCTCCTTCAGGCCATGGAGTTCGGCAACAGTTTGGAGTAAGTGTCTATCCACTGTGTGAACGTGGTAAACATCGTGTTGGACCAGGGATTTGATCTCAGAAAACTCAGGGATGTAGGCGGCAAGAATGCCTGTATCCAGCATGGCATCCAGGACCTCCAAAGGCCTTTCGCCATCCTGAAGCGCCTGTAAAAAGGCCTCGGCCATGTATTTTGAGGATCTCAACTCTTCGTCTACAAGGTCCAAGTTTGCGTTTACAAGCCGTCTTGTCCTGTAATGTATAGGCAGGCCGGTCTTAGCCGCATGGGCAAAGAGCCGCATTAACAGATAGGGACATTTCTCAAGTAGTGATGGCTCTGTGAGGTTTATGCGGCAATCAATGACCTCTATGCCGGGCTCCAGAATTTTATTTTCTTTGCTGCAGGCAGAAAGATTCGAAACCTCGTCAGCACATTCAAAAAACAGGTCTGATATGACAGCTACGGTCTGTAGATGTCCGTAAACCTCCTTCATGAAGTGTTCCACACCAAGCATATTGTTACTGTCCTTATGTCCAAGAAAACTGGAAACTTCCTCCTGATACTCGAAAAACAGCCTATCGTTTTTGCGGGACTTAATATAGTGGAGCCTGTTTCTTATCCTGAGCAGATAATCCCAGGAATCTTCCAGTGCGATCCTTTCCTCCTTTGTAATGAGCCCTGCCTCTTCAATGGATTTGATATCTTCCAGTCCAAAAAGGACCTTGGAAGTCCATAAAACCGAATGGATGTCCCGCAATCCCCCCCTGCTTTCCTTAATGTTGGGCTCAAGGAGATAGGCATTGGCTCCGAAGCGTCTATGCCTTTCCTTTCTGTGAGCAATCATGTCCTCCACAAAGGTCTTTTTCCTGCCCTTTAGAAATCTCTGAATGAACTCGTGCTTCAGCCGGGGAAAGAGTGAATCGTCTCCATGGATAAACCTGGCATCTAATAGTGCTACCTGAAAGTAAAAATCTTTTTCGGCGTCAGTCAGGCAGGCTTCAACAGTCCTCACACCGTGGCCCACCTCTAACCCGGCATCCCACAGGGGATAAAAGACGGATTCAGCAACAGCGGACACCCTGTCTTCCACTTCTGGTTCATAAAGCAACATCACATCAATATCTGAAAATGGGAAAAGTTCTGCTCTTCCGTATCCCCCCAGAGCTATCAGGGCCATTTTCTCCTTGGCTTCAGGACAGGCAGAAAAGGCCTCTGATAAAAAGGCATCCACAATCCTGGTGTGCTCTACAAGGAGTTCCCGTCCCCTGAGCCCTCGCTCCCACAAGGTTTGCAAGGCCTCGCGACCGGAACGTAACCCATCTGATTTTGATGAATGATCTAGCATTTCATGTATGTCTTGCAGAAAGTCTCCTCATATAATAATTATTTCCCTCATAATTCATCTTAATGAGTTGACCTTGAGCAATCATTTTATGGATAATGGACCAATCAGCCCCTGCCTGGGACAGGAACTCATTCAAGGCCTCTTCCCTCATGGGATGGACAGCGGTAATACTCAGCAGATCTTCCTCAACATCTCCTGTAAAAGCAAAGGCGTTGCCTTCGTAACCAATTAGGTATTCTACGCTGTCATTTTTTTCATTCAAGATCTGATAGGCCCGATTTATCACTTCCTCACCCGGAGGTTGCACCCACTTAACTGCAGGCGGTCTTGTGGGAATGGATACATAAGCAATGTCAGGGCTCAGTCGGGCTAAAAAATCAGCAATCTCTGCAATATGGTCATCACTGTCATTAATATCTTTAACAAGCATTGTCTCAGTTACCAGCTTTCCTTTAAAAATACCCGCAAATTCGAGCATCCCATCCAAAATGGACACCAGGTCCAAATGCCGATGGGGACGGTTGATTTTCCGCCAGATCGCTTCTTGCGTTGAATCTACCTTTAAAGAAACCCAGTCAGCCTTCATCAGATCTTCTCTGACATCCTTTTGCCGGATGATGGAAGCATTGCTGATCACAGCGATCTTGATCCCCAAAGGCCTCAACAACTCGATCTCACGGCCTAGATTTAAATCCAGGGTCGGTTCGCCATCAGCTACAAAAGTAAGGTAATCAATGGATTCCCCGATTTCTCTTGCTCTTTCGGTCTTTTCCGCAACCTCTTCCAAAATCTCCCCTGGTCTATAAAATGCGCAGCGCTTAACCTGCATCTGTGTTGTAAGTCCCACCTGACAATAAACACAGGAATACGTACAGACCTTTGCAGGAATATTGTTAATGCCCAGGCTACGTCCCAAGCGTCTGGACGGAACCGGTCCGAAAGCCTTCATGATTTTTATCTTCCTTTACTTCTTCAAAATAGCGTTTTGCTTTCCATAGTAAAGGGTCAGTAGGCCGATCTGAATTGCCGCAAATGTTTTGTCTCCATCATTCATATTGCACTCCCCATAACCCGGACTTAAGAGCTTCGCAATTCTTTTCGACCTTTAACCTGCCTGTTTAAAATTTATGTGTTACATAATGCTTGACACGCAACCCGATTTTTGCCATGTCTTGCCTTAAAAAATAG
>WTCF01000142.1 GCA_013138705.1 Deltaproteobacteria bacterium | reverse complement strand
AATCTGGGCCATGATGGCCTCGTCCGTAAATCCACCCATACTGATGGCAAGTGTAGGACAATGTGATGCACATATTCCACAGCCCTTACAGGATGCGGTTATGGTCTCTGCCTTGCGCCGCTTATTTGCCTTGAAAAGGCGAATGGCATTAAAGGGACAAAGGCTCTCGCAGATTCCACACCCGATACAGGCGTCTCTGTCAACTTTTGAGACTATGGGAGCAACCGCTGCCTTCCCTTTTGCCAGGGGTATGGCGGCCTTTGCTGCGGCTGCTTTTGCCTGGGCTATTGATTCATCAAGGCATTTAGGCCCATGGGCCAATCCGCAAAAATAAATGCCTTCTGAAGCCAGTTCAACCGGCCGCAGTTTCACGTGGGCCTCAAGGAAAAAACCTTCCGGAGTCAGGGGGGTCTTTATGACTTTGGCCAGGGCCTCATTGCCTCCCGGAGCAATGCCAACGGATAGCACCACAAGGCATGCGGATATATCAATCTCATCTTTCAGGAGACGGTCAAAGACCCGGACCTTAATCTTCCGGTCCTTCTCTATTACTTGAGGTCTGCGGTCAGGCTCGTATCTTATGAATATTACGCCCTTTTTTCTGGCTTCCCGAAATAAATCTTCAGAGAAGCCATAGGTGCGCATGTCTCTGTAAAGGCAATAGATTTTGAGGTTTGGTTTAATCTCTTTAAGTTTAAGCGCATTTTTGAT
The DNA here is from genome assembly GCA_013138705.1 of Deltaproteobacteria bacterium. The sequence goes on along the minus strand of WTCF01000142.1, from coordinate 2,840 downwards.
GGCCTGGGTACAGCATAACCGGCTGCAGTGGCTCATGTCTTCCCCACGGCTGCCCACGCACTGAATCATGACAACGTTCTTTACATTCTTCAGGACGCCTTTGCCCTTGGCTAAATTTGCCTCAAGCTCAAGCTGGGTAACCACCCGGTTATTCTTGCCATACTGGTAAGACTTGGGGCTGTATTCACGTCCTCCAGTTGCAATGACTATTACACCGTGATCAACAACCACAGTCTGTTCTCCCTGAACAATGGAAGAGGTAAAATTACCCACATAACCAGAGACTGCCTCCACCTGAGCCTGCAGCATTACCCTAACCCCGGGATGTCCGTCCACCCTCTTTATCAGGTCATCCAGGACTTTCGATACCTTTTTGCCGTCCATGGTCCAGACAAGCCGCCTCAGATTACCCCCCAAATGTTCGCTTTGCTCCACCAGCACGCACTCAAAGCCTTGGTCTGCGATGCTGAGTGCTGCCGTCATACCTGCTGCACCGCCTCCTATCACCAAGGCAGTAGGCGACACGTCCACTGTTGTCTGTTCCAGAGGTTCCAGGAGTCCTGCCTTGGCCACTGCCATCCGGACAACGTCCTTGGCCTTTTCAGTTGCGGCCTTTGGTTCCTGTGAATGGACCCAGGAACACTGATCCCTGATGTTGGCCATCTCGATGAGCGCCGGGTTTAAACCAATTGACTTCAAGGTCTCCTGGAAAAGGGGTTCATGGGTGCGGGGGGAACAGGCGGCAATGACAACACGGTTAAGCCGATTTTCCTTTATTTTATCAGCTATGCCCTTTAGGGCATCCTGAGAACAGGAGTAGAGGGGGTCCTTGCAAAACACTACGCCCGGCAGCGTACCGGCATAATCTCTGACCGCATTAATATCCACAACACCGGCAATATTGGACCCGCAGTGACAGACAAATACACCTATCCGGGGTTCTTCAGACGCAAGGGCCTTGTCCTCTTCAGGGTATGACATGGTGACAGTGCGGGTATTCCGGACTTCTGACAGGAGTTCCGAAGCCATGGCTGCCGCACCGGAGGCCTGGGTGACACTCTCCGGGATATCCTTGGGTCCCTGAAAGGCCCCTGCCACATAGACCCCGTCACGGCTTGCAACAAGGGGTGAATCCACGGATGTCTTACAGAATCCGTAGTGATTAAGCTCTATCCCGGCAATCTCCGCAATTGCCTTTGCGTCCTTCGGGGCATTAAGTCCTTCTGAGAGGACCACCATATCAAATAGTTCTGAACCGGACTTTCCGTCATCCGTCGTCCAGGTAAGGGCAAGCTGTCCATCTACCTGGTCTACCCTGGGAATCCGTGCCCTTATGACCCTGAGTCCGTATTTTTCCTCAGCCCGCTCCCTTGCGGCATCAAAGCCTTTACCCTGGGTCCGGACATCCATAAAGAACAGGGCGATGTCAAGATCCGGATTGTGCTCCTTTGCAACAGAGGCCTCTTTTATGGCATACATGCAGCAGACAGTGGAGCAGTAACCGTTTCCGCATGTCTCGTCCCTGGAGCCCACGCACTGGAGAAATGCGATCTTCTTAAGAGGCTTCTTGTCAGAGAGGCGGATTATGTGGCCCTCTGTCGGCCCGGACGCGCAGGTCAATCGTTCAAACTCCATGCTTGTGACCACATCGAGGAAACGTCCATAACCGTACTTTTCCAGAACAGACTGGTCTATCCTGCCAAAACCCGGGGTCAGGACCACCGCTCCGATGTCCAGGCTCAGCTCCCTGGGTTTCTGGCTGAAATCTATAGCCTGGGCCGTGCATGTCTGGGCACAAAGATTACAGGTCTCATAGTTTATTCTCAGGCAGGCCTTGGGATCTATGTAGTAGCTGGATGGAATGGCCTGGACATAGTCTATGTGAGGGGCACTGGTTATATTCAGTCTTTCATTGTACAGATCAACAATCGGCCTGGGGCAATACATTGTACATGTACCACAGGCCGTGCACTTGTCCTCGTCTATAAAACGCGGCTCCTGATGCACTCCAGCCGTAAACTGCCCCGGCTCTCCCTCCAGGGTTTCCAGCCTGGCATTTGGCAGGATCTCTATATTTGGAGACCGACCGGCCTCAACCAACTTCGGTGCCAGTATTCACAACGAGCAGTCATTGGTAGGGAAGGTCTTGTCCAGCTGAGCCATTACCCCACCGATAGAGGCCTTTTTTTCCACCAGGTATACGTAGTAGCCCAGGTCGGCAAGGTCTAGGGCTGTCTGTACCCCTGCGATCCCACCGCCCAGCACCATAACCGCACCGGATTTTTTATTTTTGCCTTCAGGCATTTGCTTTTCCTAATTCTTAACTTTTAAACTAAAACCATAGACATCCTTGATGAGTATCAAACCTATCCGCTAATTGATCATTATGTCAAGATCAAGGGTGGAACCAATAGCTGATTATGCTGAAAAAATCCCATCTGCTGCCATAATTATTCGACTATTCAACTGCCTACAGTTGGTGGCACGGTGATCAATGTAAGAAGACCAGGGATACCGGAGGGAGTTCACATAGACATTTACCAGAAGTTGGGGATTGATTATCAAAATCTGCCGACAACAAAGAATCTGGCATAAGTAAAAAAGTAGGGGATGCCTGTAGTGTCTGTGGCCAAATTCTCAATAATATCAAGTATATTTTAAAAAAGTGCGAAAGTGGGGTTAGTGAGGACTGTCACAAGTACCTGAGTCATGGGTGTTGAGGCCCTTTTCTATTATTAGTCTGACAAAGGTGCAATGGGACTCTTTTAAAAGGATCCTTCCTCCCACTATCTTTAGGAGCTTTTTCATTTTTGACAGGGTCTCATAGTCAATAAGGGTTT
>WTCF01000074.1 GCA_013138705.1 Deltaproteobacteria bacterium | reverse complement strand
ATGGCCTTAGGATCTTAAATTTGCCAATCCCAGTCATTTCATTTGTCGCAGTATTTTTTTATGTCCTTTTTTTGAGCGGCTGTGCGGGTCCACAGTCAACCCAGGGTACCGGTCCTATTTTTTTTCCTCCCCCTCCTAATCCGCCGAGAATCCAATACCTGACATCTATCTCCACCTCCAGGGACCTAGAGGCCCGGAAAAGAAGCAGTCTTTCCATCATCGTCATAGGTGATGTGGATACGGAGCGAACAAAGCCGATTATCAAGCCTTACGGCATCACGGTTTTTGGCAACACTATCTATGTCTGCGATACCATAGCGACCAGGGTCGCTGTGATAGATCTGGAAAAGAGGGACTTTGAGTTTCTCAAGGGCGATTACGGTTTTGGAAAGCTGAAGAAACCCATAAGTCTGGCCCTGGACAGTGAAAAGAACCTCTATGTAGCTGATACGGTACGCCGAGAGATAGTGGTCTATGGTCCTTCCGGGAATTTCCTGCAGGCATTTGGAAAGGAATATGACATGAAGCCGGTTGACGTAGCTGTAGACGGTGACCTTCTATATGTGCTGGATATCAAGAACCACGAGGTCAAGATACTGGACCGGAAGACCGGAAAACTCATCGACTCTATAGGCAAGGGATTGGGACCGGAGGACAGCCTGTCACTGCCCATCGGGCTTGCTCTGGGCCCCAAGGGGAGCCTTTATGCCACCAACATTACCACCGGCAAGGTCATCAATCTGGACAGGGACGGCCACGTACTCGGTTCCTTTGGCAAGCTGGGAGATGGCTTCGGGGAGTTCGGCCGTCCCAAGGGGATAGCCGTGGACAGCAAGAATAGGATCTTTGTGGTGGATGCCTCTCATCAAAATGTCCAAATGTTTAATAGTAAGGGGCGTCTGCTTATGTTCTTCGGGGACCCGGGGCTGCCTGCGGGGTCCATGAACCTTCCGGCCGGTATAGCAGTAGTAGACGGTATGCTTGATTATTTTCAAAAATATGTCGATACGTCCTTTGAGGTTGAGGAACTCATATTTGTTACTAACCAGTTCGGCAATGCCAAAATTGCGGTCTATGCCCTTGGTAATCCCAAAAAGTAGATAAAGCCGTTCAGAGGTTCACTGGAACCCTGAACCCTTGAACCCTGAACCTGTGAACCTATGAACGGTAACACAAAATTGAAGTTAGTCCTTATTTTATGCCTGGTTGCAGGTTTAGCGGCAATGGGTGCCGGATGCGATCCTACGACCAGGCACAAGGTGCTTACCACTATTTTCGACGGTGTGCCGAGCTGTGCCCCTCCGGAAGAGATTCTAGAGGAATATTATCAGAAGAGGATCGCTGCCGAGCTGGAGGAGGAGCAAGCAATGGGTAAGGGCCAAGAGAAATATGCCAGGATAACTTCGTTTCACAGACCTTACAAAGAAAAAAAGTGCATGGACTGCCACGACTTCACTACCGCCGTTGGGCTTATCCGTCCACTAAGGGAACTCTGCTTTGTCTGTCACAGGGACTTCATCCGTTACATCAAGGAGCCCTTTGTGCACGGCCCGGTGGCAGTGGGCGACTGCTCGGCCTGCCACCTTCCGCATACATCTGTCAATAGCTCACTTCTTGAAATGGAAAAGAGCCGGCTATGTGACAAATGCCATCAGGAACAGAGGCTCGCAACTCTAATGCACGAGCGGGTAATGACCCATGAAATGGCCTGCTCTGACTGCCACGATCCCCATTACGGGAAAGTGCGCTATTTCCTGAAATAGAGGGAGCGGATAGCATGCGACTCGTTCAGGTTATCGCGTTTGTTGTGATGGCTTGTCTGGTCTTCAATGCCGATCCAGCCCAGTCGGACGGGCCCAAGGTATTGTTGAACCTGAGTAAATTTCGCAACTGGCTCCAACTGGATTATAGGTGGTATAGGAATAACTCGGTTAACAAGAAGGGCACAGATCTTGAGTTAAAAGAACACCTCTTTATAGAAAAGTTCCATTCTTCCTTTGAATATTCAATATACGATCCGCTGATCCTGAACGGCCGCTTTTCTACAGATCTTGGTCTGAACCAGGAGATCTACGACAGCAGCGATGAGGACAGCGGCACGGAGAGCGGGACCATTTTGGAATATGATATAGATGGCACCTTTTTCGAACGCCGTCCCTACCCAACCTATTTCTTTTTCTCCGAAAAAAGGAGAGATATCCAGCGCATCTTTGCCAGAAACTACGACCTGTATGAGCGCGATCATGGCCTGGCCCTGGCGCTCAAGAACGCAATTCTGCCCACCAATTTTCGATATTCCCGCAGACGAAGGGAGACCGACGGACTTAAACTGGACCGTGTCGAAACTACTGAGACCTTCACCTTTGACGCACTCCATCTCTATAAGGACCTCAGTCATACGGAAGTGAGTTTTTATCACTCTGATGACGATATCGATTTCGATTCCACGCAGCCTGCAGACAAAAGCCGGATCAGCGAGTATCTGTTCCGCAACAGCCTGCACTGGGGCACTCTGCCCACCCGAAGCCGGCTGGATTCCACCTACCGGCTGCGTGATGAAGACAACACTATCTCGTACTCGTTCAAAGACTGGTCGGAATCGCTCTTTCTGCAACCTGGCCGTGCTTTGAGGATCGGCCTTGACTACGATTATACCAGTGACAGCACCAAAGACCAGTCCCGCCATGAACACAGAGAGCAGGTATGGATTGAACATAAATTATATGAGAGTTTCACTTCCCGGTTAAGGGTCTTGAATCGCAAGACTGATTATACCGCGGGAATGTACAAAAATGTACAAGGCATAGGCGGTTTATCATACCAGAAGAAATTGCCGCGTAGCAGTCTGTTTTCATTAGGGTACTCATATACCGAAGGCAGGACTAAGAGGGATCAGGATTTAAGGCAGGCTTGGGTACTTGACGAACAGGTCACAATGAAGGTCGTGGGGCCGAACTTTCTCGAAAATCTGGATATAATAGAAGAAAGCATTACGGTGAAAAACAAGGACAGGACCATAACCTATGTGGAAGGTCCGGACTTCATTGTGCTGCAATACGGCCGGCGGACCGAACTGATACTTACTGCAGGAAGTCCGATCAATCCCGGAGACGTGGTTTCCGTTGACTATTTATTTTTAATGGAGCCTGAGCTGCACTATTCCACCACGGTGCATCAGGCTTCGTCTTCGCTCTCTCTGTTCTCGAACCGGTACCGGATCTATACTTACCTGGTCGATAACCACCAGAAGCCTTTGTCTGACGATACTGACGAAGACTATATGTATGACTTGTTCACATACACCATCGGCCTGGTGAACACACGTCGTTTCGCCACGTATGGAGGCGAATTCGTGCACTATGATTCCACTACTGATAAACGGCAATACCTCGAGTTCTTCTGGCGCTACCGGCGATACTACCGGCGGAACTACCTGTGGCTCTCCTTCCGAGACCGCGTCATCAAGCATAAACAAGTCCAGGAGAGCAAATTTGATGACGAGGGTGGTACAGAGAACCAGTTATACGCCGGGGTATCAGTGAGACGCAGATTGTTCGGTAGGAACATAGCCAAGGCCGGCTTAGAGTACCTGGACGTTCGAGGGGGCTATACATATGACAGGCAGGAACTCAACCTAAACTTCAATTTTGATATGCATATAGGCCGCCTGGAACTTCGATTAAGGGCTGATAGAGGCTGGGAATGGTGGGAAAACAGGAGACGAGATGAAACCAGGGTCTTTCTGATGGTCAGACGGTATTTTTAAGAGTGCCGTTTACGGCTTGAAATTGGAAATTGGAAAATGGTATTTAGGTTGAAGGCTGAAGGCTTGTAACTTCTCAATAAGTTGGGGTAGATTACATTTTGCGACTATTCACTGGATTCCTGCTTTCGTAGGAATGACGGGCATTTACATCCAAACGTCATTCCGGCGAAAGCCGGAATCCAGACATCTTATCCTGAGTTATTGATAAGTCACGAAGGCTTTTAGGGACAAATCATGCGCGATCACACAAAACTTAGGGCATTTGGGCGTTGCGAGATGATTGATATACTTCAGCCTTCAGCCTTTAACCTAAAATTTCAACGTTCGAGGAACGTATTATGAAATCCATTGTATTCCTTTTGATTTTGGCCTGTTTGGCCTGTTACCTTTTCGGGTGCGGGCCAAAACACGCCCAGGTAATAGAAAGGCCTGGTATTGAACTCATGTGGCCCGGCCCGCCGGCCCCTCCCCGGGTCAAATGGGTCGGGGAGTTCAAGGACTGGAATACCACCGTAGTGAAGAAGGGCCTGTGGAAGAGGCTAAAGGAGGCCCTGATAGGTCAGGAGCCCAGGTTCATTGTAAAACCATACGGCATCTATGTAGACGGGCAAGACCGCCTGTTTATCGTAGATGTCGGTGCCCGTCTCATTCATTTCATGGACCTTAAAAGCAGGCAGTACTCAGTGATTCCCAAGGACAGGAGTGCGGTCCTTCATACCCCGATAGACCTTACAGGAGATGGACAGGGGAATATCTATATTACCGATTCAGAGGCAAAGGGCATCCTGCGTTATGACTTACGCCGTGAAGTTATGGAACAATGGGTCACAGAGGGGCTTTCCCGGCCCACTGGTATTGCCTATAATAGTATAAACTACTTGATCTATGTGGCCGACTCCGGGGTACATCAGGTAATCGCCTTCGGGCTGGACGGTCAGGAAAAGTTCCGTTTCGGGTCCCACGGCATGGGTCCCGGGCAGTTCAATTATCCAACCGCCCTTACCGTGGACAGGGCCGGACAGGTCGTTGTCACTGATGCACTCAATGCCCGCATCCAGGTTTTTACCCCTGATGGTAGACAGCTCCAGGCCTTCGGCCAACCTGGCGATACCTCCGGGAGGTTTGCAAGACCAAAAGGTGTGGCAGTGGACAGTGACGGGCATATCTATGTCTGTGACGCCTTGTTCGATACCGTGCAGGTCTTTGACCAGGGAGGTTCGCTCCTTCTGACCTTTGGTGAGAGCGGTCACCGGCTTGGGGAATTCTGGATGCCTACCGGCATCTTTATAGACGGCCAAGACAGGATTTACATAGCCGATTCCTTTAACCAGCGTGTCCAGATCTTCCAGTATCTGAAAGTCCAGGGGAATACAAGATGAATAACACAGCCAGGGTATTGCCGGTACTATTCACGTTGACAGTGACCCTGCTTGCCGCTCAGGCAAGCGATGTCATGGGCGAGAGCATATTCTACACAGTGCACAATCTCTCTGTAAGCGGGACCGGTGAAAGGTATAAGGCTACTGAAGAGGAAAGGGTATGCATCTTCTGTCATACCCCGCACCATGCAAGCTGGGTTACACCCCTTTGGAGCCGCGAGGTCGGCGGAAGTGCATACGACCTTTATGCATCCACCACCATGAAGGCACAGCCAGGCCAACCCACCGGGGCCTCGCGTCTCTGCCTGAGCTGCCACGACGGGACCATCGCCCTGGGTAAGCTTTACGCCGCTTCGGAACCTATTGCAGGTCTGGAGTCCACACTTCTCCCAGGGGCCTCCAATCTCCAGACCGACCTTTCAAACGATCACCCTATTTCCTTTTCATATACCACTTCCCTGGCAAGTGAAAACGAAGAATTGCGTGATCCCGGAACGCTCCCGCCTGCGATCAAGCTTGAAGACGGCCATCTATTGCAGTGCACGGCCTGTCACAATCCTCACAAAAATCCGTATGGCAAATTTCTGGTAATGGATAACCATGGTTCGGCGCTTTGCAAGGCATGCCATAACAAGACCGGCTGGTCTCAGAGCGGCCATGCCATCATGGAAGGATGCCTTAACTGCCACATGCCCCACAATGCCGAGGAGCCTGAGTGGCTGCTCAAGAAGCAAATGGAGGAGGAAAACTGTCTGCCGTGCCACAGTATCAGAGGTATCGCCTCTGATGTCGAGACCCAGATCAACAAGGTCTATCATCACCCCGTAGAGGCCGAAACAGGTGTGCACGATCCGTCAGAGGACCCTCTGACCGCGGCCTACCATGTGGAATGTACCGAATGCCATAATCCCCACCGGGCGAATAGTGATGAAGCAGTGGCACCTTTTGTGAATGGACGTCTTGTCGGCGTAAGCGGTGTAAACATCTCAGGCAGTCTGGTCAAGGAGGCGGCTTACGAATACGAGATCTGCTTCCGCTGTCATGCAGACAACTCCTTTGTGCCCACAGTCGTTGTACCGAGACAGATAGAAGAGGTGAACGAGAGGTTACGTTTCGACCCGGTCAATCCCTCTTACCACCCGGTGGCTGGTATCGGAAAGGGTTATGACGTACCAAGCCTCTGGCCCGAGTATACAACAACCAGCAGGATCTACTGTACTGACTGTCACAGTTCGGATGACGGGACCAAGGCAGGAGGCATAGGCCTTGACGGGCCGCACGGCTCCATATATCCTCACCTGCTTATGGACCGGTATGAGCAGGACTATCCGCTTACCTATACAGAGAACAACTATGCCCTGTGCTTCCGCTGTCATAATCCTAGAATCCTTATGAGCAGTAGTTCTGCATTTCCCCCCCATGAATCGCACGTAACAGTGGAAGGGGTCCCGTGTTCAGTATGCCATGATCCTCATGGCATACCACTGGCGGACGGCGGCAGTATAGCGGGGAACGCTCATCTTATCAATTTTGATCAGGAATTTGTGGGCATAGAAGGAAGCTATGATTCCTATGACAAGAGTTGTACGGTGAGTTGTCATAGCCAAAATCCCAAAGGCTATGGTCCTTTCGGTGAGTTGCCATAAGGTATTTTAGGTGGAAGGTGGAAGG
>WTCF01000016.1 GCA_013138705.1 Deltaproteobacteria bacterium | reverse complement strand
GGAAAAAAAATAGGACCGGTACCCTGGGTTGACTGTGGACCCGCACAGCCGCTCAAAAAAAGGACATAAAAAAATACTGCGACAAATGAAATGACTGGGATTGGCAAATTTAAGATCCTAAGGCCATTGCTGCGAAACTCCAGCATCTTCTCTTTCTCCTTTTGAATAAAAATCCTGCACATCTTGTCAAAAAAAACCTTATATGTCAACCCTTCAGCCTTCAGCCTTCAGCCTATATAAAAAAAGACCGCCGGCAATATCTTGCCGGCGGTCTTTTTTTAACACTCTTCTAGATGTAAATGTCTATACTATGTTATTTGTCATGACACGTGAGGCAAAATATTGAATCCACCTGGTAATTGTACAAAAAGTAGTCGTCATTTGCATCCGTATTGTGCACATCATGACAGGACGAGCAGGTCATAATGGTCTCAAATGTATCACCATCATCATCATAAAGAAGTTGCTGAATGTCGTCAACCTTGGGGTTTGAGACCGGCGTACTTTCATCCTTGATCTCATCGTCATCAGCGGCAACTGCTACATAGTCAAAGCCGATCGGGTGATCGTTAGTCAGGTCTCCAGCAGCACCCACACCGATGTCACCCCAGTTGTCACCTGGGCGGATGTCACTGCCGGGAATGCCGTAATGCTGATCCACGGCCACCGCACCATCATGACAGCTCATGCACAGCCTTGAAGGCCCTACAAGCCTGTCCGCCGACTCATGAAATCTGCCGTCGAATGTTACGGTCTCATAGTGCCCGAAGGTCATTGTCGTGAGCTCATGGGACCACAACGGCAGATAATCGGCCGCCATGTCATCCAGGGCGTGGTGAGGCGTATGACAAAAAGCACATACCCTGGTCTGGGTATCCGGGTTGGACACCACGTTCATATCGTGTTTAGAATGGACTATCCCCGTTCCCGGAGCCAGCCCCGCTCCTGCCTGAAGGGCCCATAAGCCCAACCAAAAAACAGGAACAAATAATAGTATTTTCCATTTCATTATGTTTACTCCTTATCTTTCTCCTGTATTAATATAAGCCTCAGATGTTCAGAAAAAACACTTCAACCTATTATTTCAGACCCTTCTCGCCTCAAACCTATACTACTTTACTAGGGCCGTCAAATCGACCCACATACACACTTATACCCTCCCCCAAGGGTATACTACAATACTATGTTGCATAATTAGTGCACTATTTGTGCCAACTTTAAGACGGATTCCCGCTTCATCTTTTACGCAAAAAAATACTTTAAAGACAATAAGTTAAACAAACTGTTAAAGATTAAACGGATGTTTTGTTTTCGATTTTTTGGGGTGATTTCCCCCAAAAATCTAAAACTGAATGGGTGATTTCCCCCATTCAGTTTCCGGTTTCTTCAAGAGACTTTTTGTATAGGACCGGATCTTGACGGTCATACTTTTTGGAACCATGACACCCGGGCGCACAACTCCCGCCGTTTTTGGTCAAAACAAAGCGTATCGGGATACGCCAGGACCCGAAAGGAGCGCCTTTGTCATTAATCAGTTTCGGCCAGTTGCTGGCATGGGGTTCGTGACACGCCTTGCATGTGCGCCCCTTCCGCCTTGCCACATGCAGGTAATGGAGATTCTGCTTACCGTTTCTGAAATTCGTGTAAATAGAGGTATCGGGAAAAAGCAAAATCTTTTCATGACATTTCAGGCAGAACTCATATGTATCCTTTTTGTAATCGGCGTAAAATGTAACGGGATACGGTCCGGTAAGAAGTCTGAAATTGTCAGATCCATGCGGGTCATGACACACTACACACCTTTTCTCTTTTATCGGGCCATGGAGATCTTTCTTCCCCTCCAGTTCCTTCTTGATATTTCTTAATGCATCCGACTTGCTGTAATCATCTTTTCCATGACATGTCAAACACAAGTCTATCTCCGTGGCCGATATATTGAGATTGTCTGTATTGGAAAAATGCGAGACATGACAGTTTCCGCACTTCTGTCTTATAAATAAGGCGGCATGCTTCGTCTTGGCATTCTTGTATTCCAGGCCTATTTTTTCATGACACTTGACGCAAATATCAGGCATTTTTTCCTTGAGCAAGTGGGGATAGGCACCTGAATGGGCCTGATGGCACAAAGTACATTCCTGATCTTTTATCGGTGCGTGAATTGTCTGCGCAGACTTTATCCCATCTGCAAAATCGGAATGACAACTGAAACAGACACTATTGGTTTCTTGTCTCAGAAGTGATTTTTCATCTGATTCATGTGGATCGTGACAACCGGTGCAGGCACCTAAAGCCGCTGGGCCGTGCACATAATCATGACCGGCGGTTTCCTCATCATGGCATTGGCCGCAAAGCGCTTTCTGATCTTCTTTTACATCCAGAAGATGGGGGCCGTCAGACCCGTGGGGTCTGTGGCACCCCAGGCAATCCCCCTCTTCTACCGGGTCATGCACCATTTTCTTGACATTCAAGGCATCATGACATTGGTAGCAGAGTCTTTCTCCTTTTTCTGTAAGGGTAAAGCTCTTGCCGGACTTGAGAGGGTGTTCAACAGACTTCTGTACGTGACAGCCTGAACACTCCTGCTCTGCCACCGGTTGGTGGACGTAAGGCGTCCGGACAAGACCCTGATGACATTCTGATGTCACACAGGTGCCGGCAAAACCGGAGACTGAAAAATAAAACGGCAGCAGCAAAAAAATAGAAAATAGAAAGGTTTTCATAGATTCAAGGGTTTTCTACATCTTCCATTCCTGTAATTGAAAATCATACTTCTTCATCCGGTATCTCAGAGTATCCCGGGTTATCCTGAGGCACTTGGCAGCCTTAGTCTGATTTCCTCTGTACCTCCCCAAGGCCTGTCTGATCAGATCCTTCTCAACCTCTTTAAAAGCTATACCCTCCGGCGGCAGTACGATTTTTCCATTGCCTGATTTAAATACACCCTGCTGAGCTTCATCTTGGAAACTTCTATCGTCTTTCCGCACAAAACTGGTGATGTCGTGGTTGAAATTCTCTGCACTCAATGTCTTTCCCTGTTCCAGCATCATGGCTCTTTCCACGGCATTTCTCAGTTCGCGGACATTACCAGGCCAATTATAATTCATCAAGCAGTTTAATGCCTTCTCAGAAATTCCTTTTACTGCCCTGCCATACTCCTCATTGAGTCGTTCGATGAAGTAATTTACCAAGGCCGTGATATCTTCCTTACGCTCCCGAAGAGGAGGAAGAGGGATATTCATAACATTAAGGCGGAAGAACAGGTCGCCCCTGAATTTCTTCTCATTGACCAGCCCTAAAAGATCCTGATTGCTTGCCGCAATGATGCGAACGTCTGATTCTATTTCCTGCCCCCCGCCTAACCGCCTGAATTTCTTGTTGTCAATCACCTTCAGGATCTTGGCCTGCATAGCCAGCGGCATGTCTCCGATTTCGTCCAGAAAGACTGTGCCCCCCTCAGCAGACTCAAATATGCCTCTGTATCTGCTTCCGGCATCAGTATAGGCCCCGCGCTCATGGCCAAAGAGTTCATTTTCCAGAAGATTCTCCGGTATGGCCGCACAGTTGATCTCTATAAACGGCGCCTCGGACCTGGCGCTATGAAAATGGATGGAATTGGCCACCAGCTCCTTGCCGGTGCCGCTTTCTCCAAGGATTAGCACAGTTTTGACATCGGTTTCCGCGCAGATCTTGATCATCTTGAAGACCTGGATCATGGCCAGGGAGTTGCCTATCAGGTTATCGTATGTATATTTTCGCCTGATTTCACGGTGGAAGTAATCCACTTGCTGCCTGAGGTATTTTTTCTCCAGGGCCTTTTTGACTGTGTGTTTGATATTTTCAAGGTCAAAGGGTTTTCCTACATAATCTTCAGCCCCGTCCCTAAGGGTCTGAACAGCGGAATCCACATCTGCATAGGCAGTGATCATAATGATTATGACATCTTTGTCCTGGGCCTTGAATTCCTGAAGCAAGTTCAGTCCGCTGGCGTCCGGCAGCCGGACATCCAGCAGGACCACGTGAGGGGACAACGTCTCAAACTTCTGCCTGGCCTCCTCGCCGGTAGCAGCTATATCTACGGAATAACCGGCCTCGGAAAGGGCCTTTTCCAAAGACCACGAGACCAGATGTTCATCATCAACAACCAATATGCGTTTAGTCATGTCAATGACTCCGTCTCCATCTGATTGCTGGGAAAGTTGATAATAAATGTGGTCCCAACACCAGGGTCGCTTTCCACAAAAATGGAGCCATTGTGTTGCTCGATAATTCTGTGGGTTATAGATAGGCCCAAACCGGTACCATGGCTCTTAGAAGTACAAAACGGATTAAAAATGGAATCAAGATCCTTGGCAGCGATGCCGCAACCATTATCACGGATAATCACTCTTACACCATGCGTAAATGTCCTGTTCAAGGAGCTGATACACTTTATACGCGAGCAGCCAGCAGCCTTGTCCGCCCAGCATGTATGGATCTCCAAAAGGCCTCCGGGATTCATGGCGTCCAATGCGTTTAACAAAATATTAAGCAAGGCTTGTTGGAGCAAATACGGATCCCCTTGTACAGGGAGGTGACCGCTGTCCAAATTCACCCTGGTCTCAATCCGTTCGGCATTTATCCTGTTGGCCACAAGGAGCATTGTCCTGTTTATTATGTCTATCAATTTTACTGAACAGAATTTCGGCTTTACAGGTATGGCAAATTCAAGTAGGTGGTGGACAGACTGGTCCAAACGCTTTATCTGCCTGAATATCTCTTTGAAGACCTCCCGTTCGGGACTTTCCTTGGAAAACGCCTGGGACAAAATCTGAAGTGCTCCGTTAATACCGGCCAAAGGATTCTTTATCTCATGTGCCACGCCTGCTGTCAGCTCCCCTAACGAGGCCAGTCTCCCTATCCGGGCAAGATGCTGTTCCATAAGCCTCTTTTCGGTAATATCCCGGAAGATGCAACTCAGCCCCTTTATCTCCTGCGCCGAATCTATAATTACTGAAAAACACGCCTCCACAGGGAGCTGGCATCCGTCTTTGCATTGCATCTTTATTTCTGACAAAAGACCACAATCAATATCCATTGCCTCAACCTGTTCTTTTAACACGCAGTCTCCGGCCTTCTCCGAATCGGACAAAATGACACGAATTGACTTTCCGATCAGATCACCTTTATGATATCCCAGCATTTTTTCAGCAGACCTGTTGATATGGCTGATTTCCATCTTCTGATTTAGCGTTATGAGTCCGCTTCTGAGGTTTTGTATGATGCTTTCATAAAAACTTTTGAGGTGCTCACTCTGTTCTAAGGATCCGGCCTGTTGATCGTGGGCGATCTTTAGTTCCCTGTTCTGTTGTTCAATCTTATCCACCATCTCTTTTTGCCTGGCAGCCCTGGCAATGAGCTCGGAAGCATGGCTCACCAGCGCTGAGGCCAAACGCGCCTCACAATAAGAGACAGGGGTATCACAACTGTTTTTGTCTGCAAGAACGTATCCCAAAAAATTGCCGTTTCCAACTACAGGTAAGATCAAAAAAGAGCATGGGCCGCCCAGGACTTCCTTAATGGTTTGATCCTCTTCTTTAAGCGAAAATATAGGGCCTTCTTCCAGGCCCGTCCAATGAGGAAAGTCTATTGCTGTTGCTTTTTCACCTACCAGACAGACATTAATTACCTGCCTTCTCTGCTTTTCCAAGCCGACATAGTCTTGTTCGAGAATTTGGCATTTCGTAGGCATCGATGAGCCAATACTGTCTGTGGAATCAAGATGTATGACATTCAGGGATTCACGCTGGGAATAGACCCTTTTCAGCAGTCCATTGACTGCCTCAAATGGCAATGGCGATGAAACGG
>WTCF01000056.1 GCA_013138705.1 Deltaproteobacteria bacterium | reverse complement strand
CCGGTAATGTGAGAATCAGGCGTCTTGCGTCAGTGGCATAACCCGTGCGCCTGGGTATGCGGGCAAGCCACGCAATCAGGGCTGACTCAAAGGAATTTGGGAACAAGAGAGCAAGATCAAATTTTTTGTTCCTAAGAGATTTGGCGAGGATTAATTTTTCCAAGATCGTACTGTTACGGCCCGTACTGCCGCAAGATATAACTTCATCTACAGCGGGATTCCCTGAGAAGACAGGTCCTACCCAAGGCCTTGCCAGAATAGAAATATGGGCTTTTGGATAGTTTTTTCTAAGTGCCATCAATGCCGGTGTAGTCATGACGGCGTCTCCGATCCAATTGGTGGATCTAATCAATATCCGGGGATTTGACCCTAAATTATTTCCAGTTCTCAAGGATGTACCTGTGTTCTGTTCTTTGACCTGTTTAAATGCCAACGTCTATAGTATAGAAATAAAAAAGACTATAAGAACATATAATACGCTGGATACAAAATTCTAGAAAAAATGTTGCCCCAGAGACGACTACATAAAGAACTTCTGTTAAAGGCTGATAACTATTGGAAAAACTTTGCGGAGGCTGCGCTTTCATCCGGACTTACTGTTCCTGATGATCCACATATAATAAATACGGCGAAACAGGTGTGGGCCTTTAGTGAATTTGTCGCAAAAAACTGCGTCAAGGAACCAGGGCTGCTGTTAGATCTGTTAGAAAGTGGTGATCTTATAAATTCCTATACGAACGGTAACTATGACCGAATAGTCAATAATTCAGTTAAAGAAGCCCGAGACCATAAACAACTCGGAATAATTCTGCGCCGGCTGAGAACGCGAGAGATGGTCAGGATAGCATGGAGAGACCTTGCCCAATGGACAGATCTCAAAGAGACCATGGAGGACCTTTCATCCCTGGCAGAGGCATGTCTAAAGGGTGCTCTCAGCCTCCTCCATCCTTGGCAATGTCAGGAACTTGGCTGTCCTGCAGACAAGACAGGCAACCCCCAATCCCTGGTTATCCTCGGGATGGGCAAACTCGGGGCCGGAGAACTTAACTTTTCCTCGGACATCGACTTGATATTTGCGTATCCTGAGTCCGGACATACTAAAGACGGCCCAAAATCCGTCACTAACGAAGAATTTTTTTTCCGGCTTTGCCGCAAATTGATAAGTGTTATAGGCACGACTACTGCAGGGGGTATTGTGTTTCGTGTGGACACAAGACTCAGGCCATATGGGGAAAATGGACCCCTGGTCTTGAGCTTCGATGCCATGGAAGAATATTACCAAAGCCAAGGGAGGGAATGGGAACGATATGCAATGGTCAAGGCCCGCCCAGTTGCCGGTGGCACTGATGGAGACACGTTGCTTGAAACATTAAGGCCCTTTGTGTATCGCCGTTACCTGGACTACGGGGCTTTTGACTCCTTAAGGGAAATGAAGCAACTGATAGAACAGGAGACGAATAAGAAAGGACTTAAAGACGACATAAAGCTGGGCGCAGGAGGGATACGCGAGATTGAGTTTATAGGCCAGACCTTTCAACTCATTAGGGGCGGCAAGATGCCGGAACTTCGGGAAAGGAGCATTCTTCGAGTCCTGGAACTCCTGGCTGTCCATAACTTCCTGCCCCGAGACGCATGTCTGAAATTAAAAGATGCGTACATATTCCTGCGCAACACTGAACACCGCTTGCAGGAATACGCTGACCAACAGACACACAAGCTGCCCTTTGAGCCCCTTTCTCAGCTTCGCCTCGCACTTTCCATGGGTTTTCAGACCTGGAAAGAATATATAGATACGCTCTGCGGGCACATGAACACAGTCCACTATCACTTTAAAGGACTTTTCTCCAGAGAAGATGCCCGGAATAAAGACCCAGCGAAACAGCTCCTATCCGGCATTTGGTTTGGAACAGTCGACAAAGACCGTGCTGCACAAGCCCTTCAGTCAATGGGTTTTCACAAAACCAATGAGATTTTGAACTTTCTCCAGGGCCTTAAGGACTCCAGGACGAGCTTGAGCCTCAGTTCATCAGGACGAGACCGGCTGGACCGGTTAGTCCCTCTTGTGCTCAAGGAAGCCGCGGGGGCAGACCAGCCGGATCTTGCTCTCAAAAGGACACTTGATCTGATAGAATCAATTGAGAGGCGAACCTGTTACCTCTCTCTTCTCCTGGAAAATCCTGATGCCCTGTCACACCTGATAAGGCTCTGTTCAAGAGGAGCATGGATTGCAACGCTTCTATCAAGACAGCCTGTCCTGCTGGATGAACTCCTTGCCCCGTTGACTCTTTATTCACCCCCTGACAGGCCAAGTCTGGAAAAAGACATAAAAAAAATGCTCTCCGGAGCATCGCCGGGCGACTTGGAACAGCAGATGGATGAACTCAGGCGATTTAGGCAGGCAAATATGCTGAGAGTAGCTGCGGCTGACATCTCAGGAGCCCTGTCTGTCCAGGATGTGAGTCACCACCTTACGGACACTGCCGAGGTAGTAGCAGATAGGGTCTTTGCCCTTGCCCGGGACCACCTGATAGATCGACACGGCATGCCCCCATGCGTATCCGGCCAAGATGAAAGAGAAAACTGTGGCTTTGCTGTTGTTGCCTATGGCAAACTTGGAGGGACGGAAATGGGCTATAGTTCAGACCTGGATCTGGTTTTTCTCCATACCGGTAAAGTGGGCCGGATGACCTCCGGGCCCAAGCCTTTGGATAGTACCATGTTTTATACCCGTCTGGGACAACGAATGATTCATATTTTGACAGTCCATACCCAGGCAGGAATCCTGTATGAAGTAGATATGCGCCTTCGTCCCAGCGGGGCGTCAGGAGTCCTGGTCAGCAGCCTGGAGGCCTTTTTCCAGTATCAAATGGACCAGGCCTGGACATGGGAACA
>WTCF01000176.1 GCA_013138705.1 Deltaproteobacteria bacterium | reverse complement strand
GGAAATACTATCGGCGTCTCTTTCATAGCAAGGGATGTGACCTATCAGCAAGAACTCGAAGCCAAGCTCCTTCAGGCCCAGAAGATGGAATCCGTTGGTACGTTGGCTGGCGGGATAGCCCATGACTTTAACAACCTGCTCATGGGGATTCAGGGTTATACCTCACTGATGCTTCTGGATCTTGATACCTCGCACCTCTATTATGATATGCTAAAGAAGATCGAGCATCAAGTTACCAGTGGCGCCGGCCTGACCAGACAGCTCCTCGGATTTGCACGGGGGGGAAGATATGAGCCCAGGCTGACCAATCCTAATATGCTGGTCGAAAGGTCATCCGATATGTTTGGTCGAACCCACAAAGAGATTGTTGTGCATACGAAACTCGAAAAAAACGCGTGGACGGTTGAGGTGGATCAAAGCCAGATAGAGCAAACCCTCTTGAATCTCTATGTCAATGCCTGGCATGCCATGCCTGGCGGGGGAGATCTTTTCCTTGAAACAAGTAATGTTACACTGGATAAGTCTTACCTGAAACCCTATGATCTGAAACCCGGCAGGTATGTCAAAATCTCAGTTACTGATACCGGCGTGGGGATGGATGAAAAAACACGGCAGCGGATCTTTGAGCCGTTTTTTACGACCAGGGAGATGGGGCGAGGTGCCGGCCTGGGTATGGCCTCGGCTTATGGGATTGTCAGGAATCACAAGGGAATCATTAACGTTTACAGTGAAATAGGTCATGGAACAACCTTTGCAATCTATCTGCCCGTCTCAGACAAGGAGCCAATTAATGAGACGGAGCCTTCTGCGGAAGTGCTAAAGGGGAAAGAGTCCATACTTTTTGTAGACGATGAGGACAGGATACTTGATGCCGGCAAAAAAATGCTCGCGGCGTTGGGCTACAAGGTCATGGTGGCTGGCAGTGGGAAACAGGCCGTAGAGGTTTTTAAGGAGGACCATGGCGAAATTGATATGGTGATCCTTGACATGATCATGCCAGGTATGGGTGGAGGAGAGGTCTATGATAGGATCAAAGCAATCTCTCCGAATGTCAAGGTTCTACTTTCAAGCGGCTACAGCGTAGAGGGCCAAGCCGAGAAGATACTTAAGCGTGGCTGTGACGGCTTTATTCAAAAACCGTTTAAGATAAAGGAGCTGTCCAAGAAGATAAGGGAGATCCTAAACAACAAACCTAAAAAAATATTGTAAGCGTTCACAGGGCACCGCATCTGCTTTGTTGTCGGGCATTTGAAGTACAGAGAGTACGTCTGTGTACCCTCCGCCTCGCATCTGCAGCACCCTGTAAACGCTTACAGTTCGGTGAGTTGCGGTAAAACGGGCGTTGTAATCCCGTGGTTTGACGCAATGTTTTATGTGGGGGCATTATAGCTATATCTGTCCACTGGATTCACCCCTCGTTTCGGAGCTTATCCGGGGCAACTTTTGGCATATGCCGTATCAATAGATGTGAGGAGCAAGTTGAAAAAACGACTATCTAATTTGACATGATCAAGATAATATGGGATGTAAAATGATAAGTAACCGTTCAAGGGTTCAGGGTTCAAGGGTTTACCGAAAATCTGAACCGTTGATTTGTGAGTTCTGCCTGCCCGCTCGCCAAGCTTGTGAGGCAGGCGGGAAGTGAAATAGGCATGAGGATATTGAGGCCTGTCTGCGTGCGACGCACAGGCAGGCAGTTGTCCCGAGAGGTAGCTTGCAAAAACAATCAACAATCATAAATCATCAATCCAATGAGGCATGGCTGTTGGCTCGAGAGCTAACCCGCAAGGTGAACGAAAGAAAGGAGTGAGCAGCATGAAAGCATTAGTAGTCTATTCAACCAAGACAAAAAACACATTGAAATTAGCTGAAGCACTGTATGATACCCTTCGTTATCGTAAGGAATTGAAATCAATTGATGATAAGCCAGATCCGGAAGACTATGGTTTTATCGCCGTGGGTTTCTGGGTCAAAGACGGGAAGCCGGATCCTGCCACCATGGAATTCCTGCCCAAAATCCGGGATGGTCAAGAGGTGTTTTTGTTTGCTACTCATGCCTCGGCAAGAGACTCCGAGCCTATCAGAAATGCCATGAAAATTGCAAAGAAGCTGGCTAACAAAGGGCGGATCCTCGGGACATTCGGTTGCCAGGGCGAGATCTCTCCGGAGATGATGGAGAAAATCACCGCCCAGGACACAAAGCCAGCCTGGTTTGCTGATGCGCCGGCAGCAAAAGGACATCCTAATGAGAAAGATATCGCTGAGCTTGTCCATCTCTTTAATACAGTTTGCATTTGAACTGAGTTTACCATAAACGCAAACATTAAAGATTCTCGGCCTAAACGGGGGAAAGAGGAAAAGAGCTTTTCTCTTTCCCAATTTTTTTTGCAAGCTTCACTGCTCAGGGCAATGGTCGGCACTGGTAGCACAACAGTAGCAGCCAGTCAATCTCTCAGCTCACGGCTTGACGACCGTAACTTGGTTGTCACAGGAGTTTTGGTGGGCCTGGCAAATCCTTATTGGATCATCAATCAGCTTGCAAGCTGTCTTGCAAGCTTTTCTGAGTTTGCGATAGAATCATTGAGACTTACACCCCCAAGCCAATTACATCTGATATGCAGACCGGGACAAGACCTCAGGGCAAAATCGATTTCAGAGGCAAGGGTCTGGTGTCCCTTCTCGTACTGTGGAATGGCCTCCTCCCACCGGAAGATCTTCACAAACTCCGGGGCACCCTTTAGCCCAACGAGCTCTGAAAATTCCTTTACGACCAGGTCCAGGAGAGACGTGTCAGGGAGTCTGGCCAGGTCCGGGGCCCTTGCACCACCTACCAGGGTCCTTATCAGTTGATAACCACCAGGGGCTCTGTTGGGGAAAATAGACGAATCCCAGAGAGACCCAAGGATCGAGCGCCTCTCACTACCAGGGGCAAGGAACCCGAAACCATTCAGGGAATTCTCAGTGGTCCCCTGCTTAATGCCCATGCACACAATACTTACAGGGGGATAATTTATTTGCACGGCAAGTTTGACAATATCCGGGGCGGTCTCCTTAAGGACTTCTGAAACCGCTTTGACAGGACACGCCAGCACCACATGGCTGGCATCAAACTCCTCCCCGTCTTTTAAACAGACACGCCAGCCGGTATTTTGCTTTAAGATCGAAGCTACGGAAGAGTTTAGCCGTACTGCAGGACCCAGTGCCCGGACAAGGGCATCCACGAGCTCATTCATGCCGGTAGCAAAGGAAGTAAGAACACCCCCGGGGCCGGCCCCAGGCCCCTTTTTACCCTTTTTTCTTGCATCTCTCTGAAGCCGGATCATGGCCCTGATCAAGCTTCCGTAGTCACGCTCAAGTTCGTGAATCCTGGGAAAGCAACTGCGGAGAGACAGTCGTTCCGGATCTCCGGCATAGATCCCTGTGGCCATGGGATCTATGAGGTATTCAAAGGCCTCCCTGCCAAGGCGCCTTCTCGCAAAATCAGCCAGGGACTCGTCCTTGGAGAGGTCACCTTTTGACACTAGGGCCTCGGCCAGGACCCTCAATCGTCCGGGCAGAGAGAGTATTTTCGAGGTTAAGAACTGCGCGGGTGATACAGGGAGTTGAATCAAATGCCCGTTCTTTATCACAAAACGGCGACTGGCGGCGTCATTGCTCCTCATGGGCTCAAGTCCGAGCCTGGCAGCAAGGGCAAGGGTTGAAGGCTTGTTGTCAAGGACGCCGTTTACGCCCTTTTCGCACACAAAACCATCTTCTTTTATGGTCCACGCCTTGCCTCCGGCCCTGGCATCCGCCTCAAGCACCAGAACTTCCCAGCCAGGCCTGAGTTCCTTAAGGAACCAGGCAAGGGAAAGGCCCGACAAACCGCCTCCTGCTATTATTACTCTAGCCATCCCGCCTTCTTAAGACCCTGTTCCACCAGATTGGAAAGTGCACTGATAAACAAAGGCCTGTCATTAAGGGAAGGCGTGCGCACAAGGTTTACTCCCTTTTCGGCCATCATCTCTGAGTAAAGCATGTCTATTTCGTAAAGAGTCTCCACATGATCCGACACAAAACTTATAGGCAGGACCAATAGGCTATGAAAACCCTTTTCCGCAAGCTCGTTCAGCAAAATATCGGTCCCAGGCTCAAGCCACTCTACAGGACCGC
>WTCF01000146.1 GCA_013138705.1 Deltaproteobacteria bacterium | reverse complement strand
GTTGGCCAGTGAACGCTGAATTGTGGACCCAAAACCTCTTCAGACTCCATCTCTACCAATTCCTATAACATGAAAATCGTGTATCAGATTAGGATCGGGCTGTCAAGAAATCGTATGATATTTTTGGGTCCGTCTTGAGGTATAAAAGGCATGAATTGGACTCCTGCAGCACAGATTATCCCGTTTGGTTGCTTTGGCGCTTTTTTCAGTGAAAGGTTATGGTTGGTTCTTCGTATCCAGGCCAGCCATCATCAAAATCTTCATGGACAACTGGCCTGCCTGTGCGTTGCACGCAGACAGGCCCATGATCCGGTTTTGGCTTTTTACATCGAGACCCCGCATCCTGTTTCCAAAGCCCCAGGTGTTTGAGTATCTGACGAATTACGTCAGGATCCTGGATCAGGCTGATGATCTGCATCTCAGAGCCGCATCGTGGACAGGTCAGGGGATCGACCTCCCAGACCTTTTTGATAAGCTCCCTCCATGTCTTTGACGGCACATGCAGAGGATCGTAATCAGATACGTCCAGTATAGTGAAATCCACGCCGTCCTCTTTTTCGGGTGGCTTATCTCCAGGTCTCAGCATTCCCTCCTTACGCCGCTGTCCTTTTGCCCTGTTGGAATACCAGCCGTAGTAACGCACCATCTGAAAACCCTTTTCAGGGATATGTTGCGTAACCCTGGCTATGAACTGCCTTGCCGGAAGTAGCTCAAAGTTCTTCTTGTTCTTGCCATGAGTCATGCCTGAACGGTACAATACCTGGCCGGAGTCCTCTATATAACTGATCTTCTCTTCGGCAAAGGCGTTACGCATGATATATTGAGCCAGCGCCTCCTGACCGGCCTTGTTATCCCTGTTGATGCGGTTCCCTGCATACACGCTGAACCCGCTGTGGTGCCAGTTCATGAGCTTCTGAATAAGACCATCGGCTATCTTGCCCTTGCGTTTCAGCATGGCCAAAATCCTGGACCGAAAGATCTCCTCAAGCTGCTTCATCTCGCACCTTGGAAGCACATAAAAGGACCCACTCTTTCGGAAAAGGCCGTCAGCGACTATGGCATGAAGATGCGGGTGGAACCTGGCGTAATCTCCAAAGGTGTGAATGACCATCACAAGGCCTGGAATTCCGTCCGGGAAGCCAAGCACAGTACGAAAGAAAATCTCAAGACTTTCACTTGCACAATGGCAGAACTCTGTCAAAAGGCCCCGGTCGTATTTGAAATAGTGAACAGGGAATTTAGGGACGGGAATTTAGGGGACGGAGTTAGTTTAATAGTTTAATTGATGTTGATTTGGCGAGTTGCTATTATGGTGGCATGCCTCGACACAGATGACTCAATATGCCCGGTGCGATTCATCATGTCATCACCAGGGGTTTGAATCGCCAAGATATTTTTCTTGACGACGGCGACCGGAATAACTTTCTTGGTCGACTTGAAAAGAATCTTTCTTTGACTGGCTGCAGGTGTTGCTTATCCGTATAAGTAATAGACCCCTTGGGGATCTGATGCGGAAAGTGTGTGTGTCTTGGCAAGCTTGACTGACCGGTACCGGTGGTCCGGGCACAGTGTTTTGGCTGGTTGCAGGCGAAGGATCTGGCAGGATCGAGGTAAAATACTTTCCCATTTGGTTTAAAGAAGTGGGAAGCTGTGAGGCAATACCGGAAGTTCATTGAAGATGGTTTCAATATGGGGAGACGTGAAGATTTGTCCGGTGGTGGTCTGAGACGAAGCGCAGGCGGTCGGGAAGGTGTTTTGGAAGGAATTGGTCCGGTATTTCGGTGTATCCTGGCCTTCAGTCTCGCAGGCCATCAAGCGAGGTGAAAAATTTGCAAAAGAGAATGATATTAAACTATTAAGCTAACTCCGTCCCCCAGATCCACTCCGTCGATATAGATGTAAGTTCTCATAATGATTATATTTATAAATAGCAGGGGCCACCGAAGTGGCCCCGCGCCCTGGGTCGAAACCGCAGGGGAAGTTTATTTTTATAATATATAATTCCATTCATAAATGTGTCAAGAAAAATAACAAATCAATCCGGTGGACAGGCAGGGTCGGCGCATTTTTTGTCATTGTCTTAACTTGGTTTTATAGCTTTTACAAAGGGTTCACACCCTGCCTGCCGCTGAATTCAGCGTTTGGCTGAAAACAAACATGACAAAAAGTATCGAGATTGCTATATTCTAAATATGAGTACAATGAATCGATTATTAAATGAAGCCATTCACTTGCCGGAAGATCAGCGTCTTACTCTTGCCCATCGGCTATTGATGGTTGGTGAGCCTCATGCATCTGAAGATGTCGAGCATGCTTGGGACCTCGAAATCCGTGATCGCATTGCGCGTTACGATCGTGGAGAATCCCGTTCACGTCCAGCCGGTGATGTTTTCTCCGATATAGACAGCCGACTGAAACCATGATCGTTGAGTTCCTTGAGGAGGCGGAAGAGGAACTCATGGATGCAGTGCTGTGATACGAGTCCAAAGAAGCCGGATTAGGAAAACGTCTACGAGATGAGATCGCCCATGTGCTTGATCGCATTGTTGAAGATCCACTACTTTGGAGAGAAAGATCAGGTGGATACCGACGAGTCAACTGTCCCATTTTTGGACACGGATGAACACAGATTACACGGATGGCTATGGATTAGGTTTATATTGTTCAAACAATACTTCCATTTCATAAATGCTGCCGCATTTGTGAAATAAAAATCTGTGTAATCTGTGTAATCTGTGTCCAAAATTTTCCAAGTCCGCCCGAAGGGCGCTAAGTTCACCCGCAACCCAGCCCCGTATTTTGGCATTTATCCGTCCTTTTCTCTTCTGCCAGGTTGGTTGCCAGTGCCACGTCGGGCAAGTTATCTTCAACCGTTAAACAAAAATTATGGATGGAAATAATAGATCGAACATAAAACCAGGGCTTAAAGTCAGTATTGTCTTAAAACAAGACCAAAGAACCGGAAAATTGACAGAAGGGCTGGTCAAAGACATTTTGACTAATTCAGCTACGCATCCTCATGGTATAAAAGTAAGTCTAACAGATGGAAAAGTCGGACGGGTAAAAGAGATATCAAAATGAAATTATTTCAACACCAACATTTTGATTACGTCATTGGTATCAGGCCGTCCTGCCAGAAAAATACTTCTACACCAGCACTTGCAACGGACGCTTTCGGCGCCGTTGAAGTTGTCGTTCGGTATAGGAATAGAATGAAATTACCTAAACAGTTGGAAAAGGAAAGCGTTGAGTCAGATGTTCGAGCGGCATTAGAAAGAGAGAGCATCGAACTTTATAGTGATTCGGAAATATATATTCCTGTTTTGAAATTGAGCCAGGAATTGCGTAAGCAGATATTCTATGCGAAATCCCTTGGCGAATTGATTTTTGGTTATGAGGCTATAGAAAAGGCTTTAGCAAATGAACTGCGCGGATTGCAAAAGGTTGATAGCCAGAGCGACCGTGTGTCAAGATTGCTGATTGTAACGAATGATGGGTCCCCTCGCTTTTATCGCGAATTAGAGTTCCTTCATAAGAAACAGGGTAGGCGGGTTATGATTTGCCGGCTGGATGTTGGTTCCGTATTGATGGGGAATATTCTTGGGTTTAAAGGCAAGCAGGTGAAGGCTGTGCTGTTGAACAGAAAGAAATCCGTAATAAATGTACTTAAAAGCCTGCTGTAAGCTGGGGAGATGTCTCACGGCGGTCGGGTAACTGGTCGTCCTAGCGACGCTGGAAAATCGAGTGGGCTAAAAATTAACAACAGAAAGGAGAACAAAATGAAAAGGAATGTAGGAACTTTGACAGCGGTAATTTCCATTCTCATCTTTCTTTTTGCTACCGAGTCTTTTGCTCAAAGAGGGATGGGGTGGAAAGGCAGCGGTGGTTGGTGTATGGGAACTGCCTATGGCAAAATGTATAACCCGAAAACCGTTGAAACTATCAGCGGTGAGGT
>WTCF01000089.1 GCA_013138705.1 Deltaproteobacteria bacterium | reverse complement strand
TTTTCAGCCGCAGTGAATGAGGCAGTTAAAGGTGTAAAGTCATCCAATAATGCATGGGCCTCTGGTCTGGTGAATGCAGTTCTTCGCCGGGTGGCTGAAAGACGTGAGTCCCTTGGGCCGGACATGGCCCGAAGGTGTGAGGATACGAGGGGCCTTGGTGAGGTTGAAAGGCTTGCCATTGAGACATCTCACCCGCTTTGGATGGTCAATAGATGGGTGGGGAGATACGGACTTGAAGAAGCGCAGGCCCTCTGTAGAGCCAATAACATAAAGGCACCGCTGACTCTCAGGGTTAATACCCTGACCATAACAAGGAAAAAGGTCCTTAATAACCTGGCAGGTCATGGAATAGATGCTGTTCCAGGTCGCTATGCGCCCGAAGCCATAATGATTCGTGGTTATTCCGGGTCTCCTGTGGCAATCCCCGGTTTTAATCAAGGGTGGTTTCAGGTACAGGACGAGGCGGCACAACTAGTCTCATACTGTTTGGCCCCAATGCCCGGGGAAATCATGCTCGATGCATGCGCAGGGCCTGGTGGTAAGACGACTCATATTGCACAGTTGATCAGAGATCAGGGAGTTGTAGAGGCCACAGACAGGAATGATGCCCGCCTGGAACTTCTAAGGGAGAATCAGGAAAGACTGGGGATAAAGTGCATTTCCTGTATTCCTTTTGAATCGTTTAGTGCAAGACTTCCCGAGCTTGAGGGCAGATATCACCATATCCTCGTAGACGCTCCCTGCTCAGGCCTTGGTGTCATAAGACGGCACCCTGACATCAAGTGGAATCGCACCAGTGCTTCAATGTCGGAATTGGCTTCTCAACAAAGATCTTTGCTCAATGGCCTAGCCCTTTTAATCAGACCCGGAGGCACCATGGTCTATGCAACCTGCACCCTGGAGCCTGAGGAGACCAGGGAAGTAGTGGAGGATTTCCTTTCCGGCCATCCGGGATGGGGTCTTGTTACGGCGGAAAAGGTGCTTCCCGCAGCAGCGAGGAGCCTGGTTGATAAGGATGGATTTCTCTTAACAGTTCCGGAATCCCAGGGACCTGATGGGTTTTTCGCGGCAATTTTGAGATACCAGACCATTGGGAATTAGGTAACCATTCACGGGATTACAACGCCCGTTTTATCGCAACCCACCGGACTGTAAGCGTTTACAGGGTGCTGCAGATGCGAGGCGTACGGGTATGCAGACGTACTCCCTGTACTTCAAATACCCGACAACAAAGCAGATGCGGTGCCATGTGAACGCTTACTATTTTTTCACCATCTCCATGGTCCTCTTAAACCCTTCCCTTGACCGTTCGATTACCTCGTCGTCCACGCAAAAGGCTATGCGAAAGTGTCCTGGTGCGCCAAAGCCCGTGCCCGGCACTGTCAGTATGCGTTCTTTCTGCAGCATGCGGACAAACTCCGTGTCATCAGGAATAGGGGTGCGGGGGAAGAAATAAAAGGCACCCTGGGGCACAGTGAATGCGTAGCCGGCCTCTCTTAAGATCTCTGTCAGACGGTCCCTGCGCCTTTGGTATACTCCGGTGTCTATGCTGGCATCGAGCACTTCTCCTACTACTCTCTGCATCAGGGCTGGTGCGTTAACAAAGCCCAAAATACGCTTTGCCAGGGTAAGTGCCCCCAATAAACCGGTCTTTTGGGATGCCTCAGGGTGGACTGCAACATAGCCTATACGTTCACCGGGGATGGAGAGGTCCTTGGAAAAAGAGGTGGTCACTATACTGTTCGGGTAAAATTTGAGGATCGGAGGCACAGTGGAGCCGGTGAAAACCAGCCTGCGATAGGGTTCATCTGAAATTAAAAATATGGGGTGGTTGAAATAATCGCTTGCTCGCGCAAGCAGCTTTGCCAGGGCCTCAAGCTCTGTCTTGCTGTAAATTACTCCGGATGGGTTGTTGGGGGAGTTTAACAGCACTGCCTTTGTTTTATTATTTATGGCGTTTTCAATAGCCTTGATGTCCAGGGAAAAATCAGGTTTTGACTTCACCGGGACCAGCTTGCCATTGTGATTGTCAACATAAAAACCGTATTCTACAAAGTATGGCTTTGGTACGATTATCTCTTCATTTGGGTTTAAGAGGGATTTGAAAATGATGTTGAGCCCACCTGCTGCACCACAGGTCATGATAATTTCTTCTGCGCCTAATTCCACCTGATGGTCTCTGCTTGCCTGTGCGGCAATCCTTGACCTCACATCAAGAAGACCTGCGTTTGGCATATATGAATGGACGCCCGGAGATCGGTCAGCCGCAACAGTCTCAAGTGTTTTTCGAAAAGATGCGGGCGGAGGAAGGTCAGGATTGCCAAGGCTGAAATCACATACCTTGTCTGCGCCAAACTTGGCCTTAAGGTCGGCACCTTCCTCGAACATTTTCCGAATCCAGGAGGCGTTTTCCATAAAGTCCAGCATCTTTTTGGCCACTGTACTGTTGGATGACTGACTCATTTTTTTGTCTTTTCCTTTGGTGTCATATCTGTATTTACGAACAATTATTCAGGAGATTTTTTTCCGGTCTCAGATAGAATATAGTTTCCAATTCGGAAATGAGCAATTTATAATAGGGTCAAGTAAATTCAGGAATTGCTCAGAGGCATGCCTTGGCATATATAGGAGGTCTTTTTATAATGCATGATATGAAGATACAGATTGCGCCCTCGATATTGTCTGCAGATTTTGGCCGATTGGCCGAAGAAGTCCGGTCAGTAGAAATGGCCGGGGCCGACGTGATTCATGTGGACGTCATGGACGGTCATTTTGTCCCCAATATTACCATAGGACCTATGGTAGTAAAGGCCCTGCGTTCGGTAACGAAGTTGCCTTTGGACGTGCATCTTATGATCGAATTTCCTGATCGCTATATAGAGGCCTTTGCCCAGGCCGGCGCTTCCTGGCTTACTGTGCATGTTGAGGCCTGCACACACATCCACAGGACCATCAATGCCATAAAGGGCTATGGGATCAAGGCAGGGGCTGTGCTGAATCCTGCGACATCGCCATCGACTCTTGAATATATTCTGGCAGACCTGGATCTGGTACTTGTGATGAGTGTGAATCCGGGTTTTGGTGGTCAGCATTTTATTCCCTCGTCCCTTGATAAGATCAGGCATTTGCGAAAACTCCTGGCGAGTTTGGATCACTATGTGCCTATTGAAGTGGATGGGGGCGTGAATTCGCAGACTATTGAGGATGTTGTATCAGCGGGCGCTGATATCTGTGTGGCCGGATCGGCAATTTTCGGTGCTCGCGACTATGCGGCGACTATAGAAAAATTAAAGGAGCTTGGACAGAAAGGGCTTGATGGGCGCGGTGGCCCTGTTTTATGATTTTTTATCAGGAGTAAAAAAAACAGGGGAGCATCAGCTCCCCTGTTTTTTTCCTAGGTTTCGAGTAGGTTAGCAGCCCTCGATAGCCTTTTTCTTTGTCTTGACTGTTACGGCTTCGCCGGCCTTAAGTTTGCATTTGCCGTCGAGCGTGATGGTTATCTTTCCTTCATCGACCGACTCGACTGAGCCTTTGCATTTTGCTGCCATGCTGACGCCTGCCATGCTCAATGAGAAAAGAATAGCCAAAGCCACTGATGTAATTTTCTTGCGCATAATTCCCCCCTTGTTTAATTAGTTTGTTTCAAGTAAAAATTTACCTTGAAGAACAATACAGGATAATTGTACCTTTTGCCAAATAATTCTACTATACGAAAGTGTGGTCTTGTGTCAAGCCCTTTTGCGGGACAGCCAATGCCGGCAATAGGTGGATATAAAGAAATTTTA
>WTCF01000080.1 GCA_013138705.1 Deltaproteobacteria bacterium | reverse complement strand
CAACGTAAACAGCATCAGGACCTTCATAAATATCTACGGCCGGCACCCAGCCTCCCTTGGAAAGCATAACAGGCATTGAAACCTGAAAGACATCATCTACCAAGCGTTTTACCCGATCTTGCAGCAGCTCAAAGTCACGTTCCACCTTTATCTTTATGACCGGCATAGCTCCCTCCGTAACCGTTTAAATCCCTTGGCATCTATTCTCACGCCTTTTCCATTCATAACTCATAAATCAACAGTTTTAATCCACAGATTTCGCAGATTACACGGATTACTCTAATCATTATGAAGGATGATGCAAAATCTATAGGGTTTAATTCCCCGCAGCCTGCTGCGATAGAAAAGATAAAATACTTATTTTAATACCCCGTAGCTTGTTATGGGGTAGTTCATTTTTCCCTGAACCCCTGAACCTTGAACCCTGAACCTATGAATAATAGGTCATATGCAATTGATAAGCAAGATGAAAAAAGAAATTTGCTCTTGACTCAGGCACTGGTCTCATGTAATAGAAAGACCTCTTTTATTCCTCCTTGCCCTGACAGGTTTTGCTCAATATGCATCCTGGATCAGGGCCGGATAATATAGCCCATAGGGAGGCCATATATGAAATTACGGCATTACGAAACATTTTATCTCCTCCATCCGGACCTCAGTGACGAGGAACGTACAGCTATCTCGGAAAAACTCCGGCAAATCATAATCAGCGGGCATGGCGAAATAGTAAAGATTGATCCATGGCCCCTACAGAAACTTGCTTACAGAGTGCAAAAACAGACCCAAGGCTATTATGTGCTGATGGAGTATGGTGCATCTGCCGAATCCATTTCGGAACTCACCCGCAGGCTGCGGTTGGATGAGGGCGTGATGAAATTCGTTACCACAAAGACAAGTAATGAGTTTGATGCTGAGGCGCTTGCCAAGGCCCGGGACGAGTCTGCTCCGCCTGCTGAAACTGTTGAAGAGGCTTTAGATTCCACTCAGTCCACTGAGGAAAGAGAAGAGAAATGAGACAAATGCAAAATCCAAGAAATAATCGTACCGGGCGCCGGCGCATATATATACGCCGGAAGGTCTGTCGCTTTTGTGCCGACAAGTCCCTGGCCATAGACTATAAAGACCACAGAACCTTAAGGCATTTTATCACAGAAAGGGGAAAGATACTGCCCCGCCGTATTACCGGGACCTGTGCCAAGCATCAAAGACGCCTGACTACAGCCATCAAGCAGGCCAGAATAATGGCCTTGTTGCCATTCACTTCCGGTCATATACTTAAAGATTAGAGATTTATAACCATTCAGGGTTCAAAGGTTCAAAGGTTCAAAATTCACGAATCAACGGCTTAGATTTTCGGCAACCCCTGAACCTCTGAACCCTGAACCTTCAAGCATGAAAGCCTGAAACTATAATATAAAGCAGTTGGCTTTTCCTCCAAACCTCTCAAGCAAGTGGACACTGGCTTCTGTCGTCCTTTTAGTGCCCCTTATTGTTGAGGGGATCGCGCCTATGTTCCAACTTGTAGCACCAGGAATTCTTGTTGTATTGACCGAGGGCATCAGTCTTGGTCTGGCAACCTCAATTATTTTTGGGAACCTTGCTTTAGGGATTTTGCTCTGCTGGCTGACCATGAGGCCGGAGGCCTTAGTCTGGTTGATCCAGACTGCAGGGCTTGCCATAGTCCTTGTGGTTGCCAGAAAACAGGATTGGTCCGGGATCAAGACCCTCCTGGCAGGTTTTGCCTATCTTTGTGTAACGTTCATAGTTGTACTCAGTGCTGGATCAGGTCCTGATCTGCTTGACGGATATAATAAGGTTGTCCAGGCAATATCCGAGGATATGGATCAGAGTCTGGCTCTCTATAAAGAGAAATCATCCGGCATATACCAGGTAGAATTAGAAAACTGGTTCCGGCAGTTTAAAGAAGTCATTATACGATTTTTGCCGGGGCTATTGGGTTCGGTCTTTGTGATCATAAGCCTGAGTAATATATTGGTACCAAAAATATATCTTGCCAAAAGGCTCAAAAATGAGGCATTTGCGCCGGTGTTCACTCAGTGGAAACTGCCTGAACCACTTATATGGGCGATAATAACAGCAGGTGTATTGGCCTTTTTGGGAAAAGGTATATTTAATGTCTGCGGAGAAAATGCCCTGCTGGTATTGAGCAGTATCTATTTCTTGCAGGGACTGGCGGTAGTTGCCTTTTATTTTGAAAGATTGAAGGTCCCTGCATTCATTCGCTGGATCACATATATATTGCTTTGCATCCAGTGGTATGGTCTAATACTTGTTGTTATTATAGGAGTGTCTGATGTATGGTTTGATCTGAGAGCCAGGGCACCGTCAGCCAGAGAGTCTTGAGAGCCGTCAATTCCTAAATTATTTTCAACACAAATATTTCCTCGAGGTTTCAGACAAATGGAAGTTATTCTTAAAGAAACTATCCCTTCTCTCGGGAAGGCCGGAGACATGGTCAAGGTCGCAAATGGCTATGCCCGCAATTTCCTGCTGCCTAAAGGCAAGGCCATATTTGCCGATAAAAAGAACGTCTCTAAGTTTGAACGTCAGCAGGCCTCTATCCTGACCAAGGCTGCCAAGGAACGTGATGAGTTTGATGCCCTTGCCACTAAGCTTGGTGAGCTGGAAATCAGCATACCGGTCCGGGTAGGTGAAAAGGATCGACTTTATGGCTCGGTTACCAGTCTGGACATAGCCAGCGCTATAGAATCACAGGGGTATTCAATTGATCGCAAGAAAATACAGATGGACGAGCCCATCAAGGCCCTTGGCGAATTCGAGGTCCCGGTAAAACTCAGCCCTGATGTCAAGGTCATAGTCAAAGTCAATGTGGCCCCACAGGAGTCTTTATGACATTAAGCAATTTACAAACATGTCTATAGCATCTCTTAAGACTGTTATCAAACCCGCTGAATACCGCCTTCCGCCACAAAATGTAGAAGCAGAGCAATGTATCCTCGGAGGCATTTTAATCGAGGACCAGGCCCTTTTGAAGGTTGTTGAGTTTCTGCACCCCGAGGACTTCTACAAAGAGGCCCATGGCATTATCTATGCTGCCATGCTTGATCTTTTTAACCGAAATGAACCTCAAGACCTCGTGACTGTTCACAATGCTCTGAAATCCATGGGAAAACTTGAAGCAGTCGGGGGGGCAGCCTACCTCGCAGAGATCGCGGGAACTATGCCGGTAGCCGCCAATATCGGCTACTACGGCAAAATTGTTTGGGACAAGGCCGTCCTTCGCCGGCTTATTCAAAAGGTATCAGACATATCTACCCTTTGTTACGAAGAAACAGGAGATGTGGACGAGGTCCTGGAGTCTGCCGAGGCATCCATATTTGAAATCTCTCAAACCAAAATCCGTCAGGCCTTCTACCCTCTTAAGAGTATACTTAGGGACAGCATCAAAAAGGTTGAGGATCTGTACGAACGTAAAGAACTGATTACTGGTGTATCTGCAGGGTTTACAGAACTGGACAAGCTGACTGCAGGGTTTCAGCCATCCGACCTTATTATCATTGCAGGTCGTCCCAGCATGGGAAAGACGGCTTTTGCCCTGAATATCGCACAGCACGCGGCCATTGCCAACGATACATGTGTTGCGATCTTCTCTTTGGAAATGTCCAAGGATCAACTGGCCCTCAGGATGCTGTGTTCAGAGGCCAGGGTGAATGCACAGAAGGTAAGGACGGGTTTTCTGAGTGAGCGGGACTGGCCAAAGCTGATAAATGCTGCTGGCCACCTCTCCGAGGCCCCTATCTTTATCGATGATACACCGGCCTTATCTGTCATGGAGATAAGGGCTAAGACCAGGAGGCTTAAGAGCAAACACGACCTTGGCCTTGTATTGGTAGATTACATGCAGCTCATGAGGGGAAGGGGACGCAACGAGAGCAGAGAGCAGGAAATTTCCGAGATCTCAAGGTCACTTAAGGCAATGGCCAAGGAGCTGAATGTCCCTGTGGTAGCCCTGTCTCAGCTTAATCGCAAGGTAGAGGACAGACCAAACAAAAGACCACAGATGGCAGACCTCAGGGAGTCAGGGGCAATAGAACAGGACGCTGATGTAATCGCCTTTATCTTTCGGGACGAAGTCTATAATCGGTCTGAAGACAATCCGAACAAAGGTATGGCTGAAATCATTGTGGCCAAACAGAGAAACGGTCCCATTGGTATTGTAAAGCTGGCCTTTGTGGACAAATACGCTACCTTTGCCAACCTGTCTCGCGAATCAGAATATTAAACCTCTATTACATGAGCTCTTGAAGGAAGGTGGCGTAACGCCGTCAGAGGAGCTCATAGCAAACATCGGGGTCTATCTAGGGGAGCTTTACTCCTGGAATCAGCGCATCAACCTCACCGGCCTCAAGACCATGGAGGAAATGGCCGTCAAGCACGTCGGTGATACCTTGACTCTGATTCGTTTTCTGCCGGAGGGTGTCCATCACGTACTGGATATAGGTACAGGCCCCGGTGTTCCAGGATTAATCCTCAAGCTGTTTCGTCCCGATCTAGAAATAGTGCTTATTGACGCCATTCGGAAAAAGGTCTCGTTTCTCAATACTGTGATCGCGATAATCGGCCTTACAGGTATCTGGGCAGAGCACTGCCGACTGGGCCCCAAAGATATACCCAGGCATCATCCCCCTGAAGGCTTTGATGTAATTGTCAGCCAGGCAGTGGGTCCTCTGGATGAGCTTGCCAGCATGGCCCGGCCTTTACTGTCAGCAAACGGTTTGGTAATAGCCATGAAGGGACCAAAGGCAGATGAAGAACTGGAAGGAAAAATGGGCTATCTGCAAAGGCATGGATGGAAGACCGGTGTCATAAAAACTCAAACACCTGTTAGCAGTTTCAGACGAAATCTTGTCATGTTACGAAGATACTGATCCACAAAAGCCGCTTGCAAAACTCAAGATTTTGTTTGAGGGTAAGGCGCGAGGAGGTGAAAAAGCGCAGTGTACTGGGGGGTACATGAGCATTTTTCACCGACGAGCAACGCAGCCATCGGGCAAAAGATGGGATTTTGCAGGCGGCTTACAGGACAAAATGGCAGAACTACATCT
>WTCF01000139.1 GCA_013138705.1 Deltaproteobacteria bacterium | reverse complement strand
CAGGCAGGGTTTTGTTGAAACCTGCGTCACCTGGTACCGGAGTTATAGCCGGAGCTGTAGTAAGGGCGATTATGGAGGCAGCGGGAATTCAGGATATATTGACAAAGTGCCTCGGCTCCAAAAATCCGCACAATGTAATGCATGCCACATTTAATGGTCTGGAAGTCATACGTATTTCCGTATCCAGGGCAAAGTGCCGGGGCAAAACCGTAGAATAGGGAATTGAAGAATTTAGAACTTTATCAGGAGCCTGTATGATTACATTGGATTCATTAAGACCTCATCCAGGATCCAAGCGCGCGAAAAAACGCGTTGGAAGAGGGCCGGGGTCCGGACATGGAAAAACGGCTTGCCGGGGTGAGAATGGCCAAAAATCCCGATCCGGCGGTAGTATTCGTCCAGGATTCGAGGGCGGCCAGATGCCGTTGTATAGGAAGCTCCCGAAACGGGGTTTCAAGAACCGTTTCAGAAAGGTCTACGGCGTATTGAACATTGGTGATCTGTCAGAGATCAGGCATGAAGGAGTGGTGGATATCGCCGTTTTGAAAGCATTGGGACTAGTAGGTAAGCGCCATCATCTCCTGAAAATATTAGGTGACGGAGAGATGCAGCAGCCGGTAACGGTTCGCGCCCACGCGGTCAGCGAAACTGCTAAAAATAAAATAGAGACTGCTGGTGGACGGATAGAGATCATTACGGACCGGGGCCAGGAGGCAAATATTGTTTAAGGGATTAGGGGGTATAGGCCAAATACCGGAGCTGCGTAAACGCATTGGTTTTACGTTGCTTATGCTGGCTGTATATCGGGTTGGAGTCCAGATCCCTACTCCTGGTATTGATGTCGCGGCCATGGCGTCCTTTTTCGATCGTGCCCAGGGGACGCTGTTTGGTATGTTCAATATGTTTTCTGGCGGGGCGCTTGAGAATATGTCCATTTTATCTTTGGGCATAATGCCTTACATCAGCGCCTCCATCATTATTCAGCTCCTTACAGTAGCCATCCCGCACCTTGAGGCCTTAAAAAAGGAAGGTGAGGCAGGAAGAAAAAAGATCAGCCAGTATACCAGGTATGGTACAGTGGGCCTGAGCATTATTCAGGGGCTTGGAATAGCCATTACTCTTGAGAGTCTGACAGCTCCGGGTGGCGCTCCGGTCGTAGCAGAGCCCGGCTGGCCTTTTCGGCTCCTAAGTGCTCTGACCTTTATGTCAGGGACAGTATTTCTGATGTGGCTCGGAGAGCAGATTACGGAAAGAGGTGTTGGTAATGGTATTTCTCTGATTATCTTCGCCGGCATTGTAGCCAGGATGCCTTCAGCCATGATAGACACGTTCAGTCTGATGCGTACAGGTGATATACACATGGCTCTAGTTATATTTCTTTTAGTGATGATGGTGGCGGTAATTGGATTTATCTGCTTTATGGAGCGGTCCCACAGGCGTATTCCAGTCCAATACGCCAGGAGAGTAGTGGGACGAAAGGTATATGGAGGGCAGAGCACCCATCTACCTTTAAAAGTGAATACTGCAGGAGTAATACCACCGATTTTTGCATCGTCTATTATGATGTTTCCTGCAACCATAGCAAATTTTATCCAGGTACCCTGGATGCAGAGTATATCTCAGGGTCTGAGACCCGGAAGTTTGTTTTATGAGACGATCTTTGTAATGGCTATTATCTTTTTCTGTTATTTTTATACAGCCATGATCTTCAATCCGGTTGATATAGCAGATAATATGAAGAAGCACGGGGGTTATGTCCCAGGTCTCAGACCAGGAAGGCGTACTTCTGAATATATTGACAGGGTTCTGACCAGGATTACTCTGATAGGTGCTATTTATGTTTCCGCGATTTGCGTATTACCAAGTATATTGATTTCAAAGTTAAATGTGCCTTTTTATTTTGGTGGAACGGCCCTTCTGATTGTTGTAGGTGTGGGAATGGATACCATGGCTCAAATTGAATCCCATCTTATCACCAGGAGCTACGAAGGGTTTATGAAGGGGGCCAAGCTGAAGGGAAGAAGGTAGAGTGAATGCAAAAGGAACAAAGGTAAATTAGATGTCCAAAGAAGATGCAATACAGGTTGAGGGAAAGGTGCTTGAAACCTTACCCAATGCTATGTTTCGCGTTGAGCTTGAAAATGGTCACAAAGTACTTGCACATATTTCAGGTAAGATGCGTATGCACTATATAAAAATATTGCCTGGTGATACAGTGACCGTAGAGCTGTCGCCCTATGACCTGTCCAGGGGCCGTGTTGTATATAGGGCCAGGTAAATCTCAGTTGCAGAAAAGATTTAATCCTGGTCCGAAAGAGCGAAGAGGAATATGCCATGAAGGTTAAAGCATCAATCAGACGTCGTTGTAAGGACTGCAAAATAATCCGACGCAGAGGCATACTGCGAGTGCTTTGCAAAAATCCAAGGCACAAACAGCGACAAGGATAGCTAGGGGGTTGATCTGTGGCAAGAATTGCAGGCGTTGAACTGCCAAAGAATAAGAGGTTGGAGATTGCGCTCACGTATGTTTATGGGATTGGACGTACAACTGCCCAACAAATTCTGGATAAGGCAGAAATTGACAGAAACAAAAAATCCGATGATTTGACGGATCAAGATATCACGTCGCTACGGAAGATTATCGATGCCGATTATAAAGTGGAGGGAGATCTTCGCAGAGAGGTGTCATTGAACATCAAGCGATTGATGGATTTTGGCAGTTATCGGGGACTTAGACATCGTAGAGGACTTCCGGTTAATGGACAGCGCACCAAAACAAATGCTCGTACACGAAAGGGACCCAGGCGCTCAGTAGTCAAAAAGAAGAGAAGAATTTAGTAACGGAGGGCGGAGTAATATGGCATCACCGAGAAGAGGTGGCCGAAAAGAAAAGAAGAATGTGCCGGAAGGTATTGTGCACATACGATCTACTTTTAACAATACTATAATAAATATAACTGATAAACAGGGGAATACAATTTCCTGGGCAAGTGCAGGGACCCAGGGTTTTAAGGGTTCGAGGAAAGGCACTCCGTTTGCCGCCCAGGTAGCGGCTGAAAACGCTGTAAGAAAAGCAGCAGACCATGGCATGAGAAGTGTTGAAGTACATCTCAAGGGACCAGGTTCAGGAAGAGAGGCAGCAGTGCGGGCCCTCCAAATAGCAGGATTTAAAATCTCAGTTATTCGAGACGTAACATCAATACCCCATAACGGTTGCAGATCTCCAAAGAGACGAAGAGTATAGGACTGCATCAGAGTATTCAGTAGGCTTATTTATATGTTTCCAAGTTACCGGAGGAAGTATTTTGGCTAGATATACAGGACCACGATGTCGCTTGTGTCGCAGAGAGGGTTGCAAACTTTTTCTTAAGGGAGACAGGTGTTATTCAGATAAGTGTGCCTTTGAAAAACGCAGTTATGTGCCGGGAGAACATGGACAGGGCCGGATAAAAGTTTCTGACTATGGGATTCGGTTGAGAGAAAAACAGCGGGTTCGGCGTATGTATGGATTACAGGAGGCACAATTCAGGAGTTATTTTGATAAAGCTGATCGTCAAAAGGGGGTCACCGGTACTAATCTTCTAGTACTCCTGGAAAGACGTCTTGACGGCGTAGTTTATCGCCTTGGCTTTGCTGAGTCCAGATCACAGGCCCGTCAGTTAGTCCGTCATGGACATTTCATCATAAATGGGAAAAAAGTGGACATACCGTCTTTTTTGGTAAAGCTGGGAGACGAAATCAAAGTAACAGAGAAGAGCAAATCTATAGCTCCCCTGAAACAGGCGATGGGGGCAATTGCCCGCAGGGGTGTGCCTGAGTGGCTGGAACTGGATGAGGATAAGTTGCAGGGGACAGTGAAGGCAATGCCTGAACGAGGACACATAACTATGCCAATTCAGGAACAGCTAATAGTTGAATTCTACTCTAAGTAATAACCTGTAACACTGCTGACCCTAGAGATACTCTAGAGCAAAAGAATTGAATTATATCCGGAGTTCAAGAGGCTTAGATAGACAATATGACTGCTGAACAGACTCCATACTATCGCAACTGGCGGGAATTAATTCGTCCCAAGAGGCTGGAAGTTAATAGCGCAACACACACAAGCTTTTATGGCAAATTCAGTTGTGAGCCTCTGGAGAGAGGCTATGGCACCACACTGGGTAACTCCTTGCGACGTGTGCTCTTGTCTTCTCTACAAGGGGCTGCGATTGTTTCCGTAAAAATAGAAGGTGTATTGCACGAACTGGGAACCATACCAGGAGTAATTGAAGACGTAACAGATATTATTCTTAATCTGAAGGGTGTGCGCCTGAAAATTTTCAAGGATGAAGAAAAGATCCTGATATTGGAAAAGCAAAGGCCTGGAGAAGTGCGTGCCGAAGATTTAATTGCTCCACATGGTGGAGTTGAGGTGCTGAATCCTGATCATCATATTGCCACATTGACGGAAGATGGAGAACTACGGATGGAAATGATGGCTAAATGGGGCAAGGGATACGTCTCTGCTGAAAGCAATAAGGACCCTGATCATCCCATAGGTACTATAGCTATAGATGCTCTGTTTTCGCCGGTGCAGAAGGTCAATTTTGTTGTTACCAAAGCCCGTGTTGGCCAGATGACCGACTATGACAAGTTGACCATGGAGGTCTTGACCGATGGTACAGTCCTTCCTGAGGACGCCATAGCTTATGCCGCAAAGATTCTGAAGGATCAATTTACGGTGTTTATTAACTTTGACGAGAAGGAGGAGTCCGAAGAGGAAAAGCTCTCTTCTGACTTTGAAGGCAAACTCGAATATCTGAACCGAAAAATTGATGAACTGGAATTTTCTGTACGCTCGGCCAAT
The DNA here is from genome assembly GCA_013138705.1 of Deltaproteobacteria bacterium. The sequence continues at coordinate 9,769 of WTCF01000139.1, read as the reverse complement.
TGCCTTAAAAACGCAAATATCTACTACATTGGTGAGCTGGTACAAAAGTCAGAGCAAGAGATGCTCAAGACAAAAAATTTTGGCCGAAAATCTTTGCAAGAAATTCAGGGAAACCTCGATGGCATGGGATTACAGCTGGGGATGAAGCTTCAGGGATGGAATCCGCCTGAGAAAACAGATGAGGAAAAAAATACTGAAAAAGAAGAAGGTGATGAGTAATGAGGCACCGAAGAAGGACATGTAGGCTGGGGTGTAAGACAGCTCATCGTAAGGCGATGCTCGGAAATATGGTAACATCGCTGTTAGAGCATGGTCGAATTGTCACAACAGTTCCAAGGGCCAAAGAGGTCAGGCGTGTGGCTGACAAAATGGTTACTTTGGCAAAGAGATCGAGTCTTCATGCAAGGCGTCAGGCATTTTCAGTCATACGTGACCGCAAAGTCGTTTCGAAGCTTTTTGATGAGTGGGGGCAGGAATTTGCCGATCGAAATGGTGGTTATACCAGGATAGTAAGGATAGGCCCACGAAGGGGAGACGCTGCCATGATGTCTATTGTGGAACTGGTCACCGAATCCCTGGAGAAGCCCAAGCCTCAACGTAAGCCTCAAAAGATGGCATCTGCTGAATCCGTGATACCGCAGGCTGCTTCTCAGGAACCGTCTGTTGATAAGCTGGAAAGCATGAAAGAGGAGGATGGCCCTGCTGAGGAAACCCAAATCAGTGAGGAGGCATCTGTCGCTGAGGCGGAAATCGTAGAGGAAAAATCCGCTACCGGGGTTGAAGCCATAGGAGCAGAGGCAAGCGAGAAGCCCGAATCTACCGGCAATCAGACTTCCGAGATAGATGTTGATTCAAAAGAGGGTGAAGTGCAAGAGGAGAAAAAGGGCGTAGAGACAGATACAGTTCGGTAGGTTGCGGTAAAACGGGCGTTGTAATCCCGTGAACGCTTACAAAAATATATTGCATTTGGTGTTGTATAATACGCCATAAATGAGGTTGATTGCCCTCAGAGCTGCAAGTTCTGAGGGCATTATTTGTTGATAAAGCCGACTAAAAAAGATTAACTTTATTGACAACGTAAAAACAGGGGAATAAGCTTCAAAAACTACCTTGAGCTCCTAACCTATTCTATTACTAACAGGGGTAAAGTACATGGCAAAGATGACCGGAAAACAAATGGTCGTAGAGGCCCTCAAGCGGGAAGGTGTCGATGTTATCTTTGGCTTTCCCGGCGGGGCTATTATAGATTTCTACGATACCTTGGAAAAAGACGGCACCATAAAGCACGTCTTGGTCCGACATGAGCAAGGAGCGGCCCATGCTGCCGATGGTTATGCCAGGGCTTCCGGAAAGGTGGGAGTGTGCGTGGCCACGTCAGGTCCGGGGGCCACCAACACTGTTACAGGTATAGCAACAGCAAATATGGACTCAGTTCCCATAGTTGTATTTACCGGTCAGGTACCTACTGCCCTGATTGGTAATGACGCCTTTCAGGAAGTGGATATCGTAGGCATTACACGTCCTTGCACAAAGCACAATTACCTTGTTAAAGACGTCAAGGACCTTCCTCAGGTCCTTAAGGAAGCCTTTTATATTGCTAGATCAGGCCGGCCGGGTCCGGTCCTTGTAGATCTTCCCAAGGATGTTCAGAACGGCAAGGCCGAGTTTGACTATCCTCAGGAGATAAAGCTCCGTTCATATAATCCTGTAATCGAGCCTCACGGCAAACAGATTGAGCGGGCCTACAGGTTAATTGAAAAGGCAAAGCGGCCTGTTATTTACGCAGGTGGCGGAGTAATCATCTCCAATGCGCATAAGGAACTCAGGGCACTTGCTAAAGCGATGCATATTCCGGTAACCATGACTTTGATGGGGCTTGGCGGATTTCCCGGCACCCACGAGCTGAGCCTGGGTATGCTGGGCATGCACGGTACATACTCTGCCAACATGGCCATGGCAAACAGTGATCTCATCATTGCCGTGGGCGCCCGCTTTGACGACAGGGTTACCGGAAAAATCGAGGCATTTGCCCCGCTGGCCAAGATAATTCACCTGGACATAGATCCTACATCTATTCAGAAAAACGTAAAGGTGGATGTGCCAATAGTGGGTGATTGCAAGAGGGTACTGAAGAAGCTGTTGGACGCCGTAAATGATGCCGGCCGCCCTGCTGAAGCCTGGATGGACCAACACCAGGCTTGGTTGCAGCAGCTTGATGCATGGAAAAAACGCCATCCCCTTACATATAAAGAGGAGCCTGGCGTTATCAAGCCCCAGAATGTCATTGAAAAGCTGTATGAGATGACAAAGGGACGGGCTATCATTACTACAGAGGTCGGTCAGAACCAAATGTGGACCGCCCAGTTCTACAAATTCGACGAGCCACGGACCCTCCTGACTTCCGGCGGCCTTGGAACCATGGGTTATGGATTTCCTGCAGCTATTGGGGCCCAGATGGCCTTCCCTGACAAGCTGGTGGTGGATGTAGCCGGTGACGGCAGTATACAGATGAATATTCAGGAGATGGCGACCGCCATGGAGCAACGCCTGCCTGTGAAAATAGTCATTCTGAACAACCAGTTTCTCGGCATGGTTAGACAATGGCAGGAGCTGTTCTATGATCGTCGGTATGCAGCTACTGAGTTTGAAATGACCCCGGATTTTGTGAAACTGGCTGAGGCTTATGGGGCCAAGGGGTTTAGAGCAACCAAGCCGGAAGAGGTCGATGATGTGCTCAGCAAGGGTCTTGAAGCGGAAGGTCTGGCGATTATGGAATTTGCTATAGCCCGCGAAGAAGGGGTATTCCCAATGGTCCCGGCCGGAAAGGCTACAACTGAGATGTTGCTCGTTTGATATTTAGGATAAGGAGCTTGGCCCTATGAAGCATACTCTCTCTGTATTAGTTGAAAATACTCCTGGTGCCCTTTCCCGCATAACAGGGCTTTTCAGTGGGCGGGCGTTTAATATTGAGAGCCTTAATGTGGCTGCAACCCTGGACCCGAGCCTGTCACACCTCACACTGGTGACAAGAGGCGATGAATTTATAATTGAGCAAATAATCAAACAGCTCAGGCGCCTGGTGGATGTCTTCAAGGTCGTGGATGTGAGTGAAGGTGAGTTTGTTGAGCGCGAGATGTCCTTGATCAAGGTCAGGGCTGAGGAACAATCCAGGGCCGAGATATTACGTATTTGCGATATATTCCGTTGCAAGGTCGTTGACGTAAGCCCTAAATCTTACACCTTAGAGGTCACCGGACCGGAGTCAAAACTAAAGGCAGTAATAGAGCTACTCCGTCCAATTGGAATCAAAGAAATTACAAGAACTGGTACCATAGCCATGATGAGAGAGAAAAAGACGATGTAACCGTTCACGGGTTCAGAGATTCAGGGTTCACCGAAAAACGGATGCCAAGGGGTGTGAACGATTACTAGAAAGGAGCTACAGAGGATGAGAATTTATTACGAACAAGATGCCCCCATGGACATACTTCAAGGAAAGACCATAGCCATAATCGGCTATGGTAGCCAAGGGCACGCCCATGCCCAGAACTTGAGAGATAGTGGGTTGTCCGTTGTCGTGGGGGAACTCCCTGGAACATCCAATCATGATCTTGCAGTCAAACACGGGTTTAAGCCTGTAAGTGCCGGAGAAGCTGCAGCCAAGGGAGAGCTCATCATGGTCCTGGTGCCTGATCATGTCCAGGGCCGGCTATACGAAAGTGCTATTGAGCCAAATCTGAAGACCGGGAACATGCTCCTTTTTGCCCATGGCTTCAACATTCACTTTGGCCAGATAATCCCTCCTGCTGACGTGGACGTTACCATGGTTGCACCCAAAGGCCCGGGACATCTGGTGCGCAGGGAATACGAAAGGGGCGCCGGTGTGCCCAGCCTGGTGGCCATACATCAGGATTACACGGGAGAAGCCCTTCAGAGGGCACTTGCCTATGCAAACGGCATAGGCGCCACCCGTGCGGGGGTCATTGAAACCACGTATAAAGAAGAGACCGAGACTGATCTTTTCGGCGAGCAATGTGTCCTTTGTGGCGGGGTCACCGAGCTCATAAAAGCCGGTTTTGAGACCCTGGTTGGAGCAGGTTATCAGCCGGAGATAGCATACTTCGAGTGCTGCCACGAGCTCAAGCTCATAGTTGACCTGATTTACGAAGGCGGTCTGTCGCAGATGCGTTACTCAATCAGCGATACGGCGGAATATGGCGATCTTACCAGGGGGAAGCGCATAATAACAGAAGAAACAAGAAAGGAGATGCGCAAGATCCTTGATGAGGTTCAGAGTGGCAGATTTGCCGGGGAGTGGATGCTGGAAAACCAAGTCAAACGCCCTGTATTCAACGCCCTCAGACAGCGGGAAAAGGAACATCCTATAGAAGAGGTCGGCTCCCGCCTGAGGGATATGATGAGCTGGCTCAAGTAGCCCCGGCTCTAAGCCCTTAATGCATTCTCACCGCATTCCAGTTGCCAAGGAAGGAGTCCCTTTCATAGGTATTGCCGTCCTGGCCGCTGTGATATGTTCTATACTCAACTGGCCTGTTCCGGCCGTGGTCTTTTTTGTGATTGCGGTCTTTGTTCTCTTTTTCTTTCGGGACCCTGAGCGTATAATTCCATCAGGCTCGGATCTGGTGGTATCACCTGCTGACGGTCGGGTCATAGATATAGCTGAAGACAACACAGGCTCCCTTAACGGAAAAGACGTAAAGCGAATCAGTATATTCATGAATATTTTTAATGTGCATGTAAACAGGGCCCCAATTACGGGCAAGGTTCAACAAATTTCGTACCAGCCGGGATCCTTCTGGCCTGCTGACCGCAAAAGGGCCTTGCTTGAAAACGAGCGAAATGCCCTTTTGATTCGCAGCGAGGACGAAATGGAGCTGACCGTTGTACAGGTGGCGGGTATAATAGCCAGGCGAATTGTTTGTTGGGCTGAGGTCGGTGATAGGGTTAAAATCGGTGAACGCTTTGGACTCATTCGTTTTGGATCTCGCCTTGACGTGTATGTTCCGAAGGATGTTTCAGTGTTGGTGAAAAAGGGCGACCGGACAGTGGCCGGGCAGACGGTTCTTGCCAAAAATATTCTATCATAATAAAACACGAATATCATAATTAAGAGACTAATTCCCAATTCCTTATTTCTAACAGGGGGTCTCCCATGAAACAAAAGCAAAGCGGTGATTCAGCAGACAAGACTTCAAGACGTAGCATATATCTCCTTCCAAACCTGCTGACCTCGGCAAGCCTGTTCAGCGGATTCTATGCCATTATTGCCGCGATTGAAGGGAATTATCAGGCCGCTGCCGTGGCCATTTTAATATCCTTTGTCCTGGATGGTCTGGACGGCAGGGTGGCTCGTTGGACCCGTACTACGAGTAGATTTGGTATGGAGTATGATTCCCTTTCAGACCTGGTGGCCTTTGGAGTGGCCCCTGGCATACTGGCCTTTATGTGGGGGCTGCATGATTACGGCCGGCTCGGATGGCTTGCTGCCTTCCTGTATGTGGCAACCACTGCCCTCAGGCTGGCCAGATTCAATACCCTGAGCCAGAGCAGCAATAGCAGCACAAGGGATTACTTCCTTGGTCTGCCATGTCCCTCTGCAGCGGCCGTATTGGCCACATCTGTGCTTTTATGCCAGCATGTCGGCATATTTGGGCCGGTACGTCATGTGGCAGTGCTGATCATGGTCTATGGCCTTTCTTTTCTGATGGTCAGCAATGTGCGTTACCATAACTTCAAGGAAATCCGCTGGCTTCAGCAGCACCCTTTTTCCGGTATGGTAGTGCTGATTCTGGCCATAATGGTAGTTGCTATGGAGCCCAAGGTGACGCTATTTGTCCTTATAGGTATCTATGTGATATCCGGGCCTGTCTTGATGTCCATTAGGGCACTGAGACCCAGGTCGTTGAGGTCTGGTGCGGAACATCACAGTAAAGATGTTTCCCCTGGCAGAGATGAGGGGACGTAAAGAAAATGAGCAGCAGTGATAGGATAATAATATTTGATACCACATTAAGGGACGGTGAGCAGTCCCCTGGTGTATCTTTAAATGTTGAGGAGAAACTCCAGATCGGGAGGCAGTTGAAGAAGCTGAATGTCGATGTGATCGAGGCCGGATTTCCTGTTGCTTCCCCGGGTGATTTTGAGAGTGTTAAGCGCATTGCACAGGAACTCATGGGTTTACAAATTGCTGCCCTGGCCCGTGCCAATGAGAAAGACATCGATACTGCATGGGAGGCCATAAAGGAGGGGGAAAATCCTCGAATACATACGTTCATTGCTACCTCTGATATCCACCTCCAGTATAAACTGAGAAAGACCAGGGAGCAGGTACTGGATATGGCCCAAGCTGCGGTAGGGTATGCTGCAAAATACACCAGCAATGTGGAGTTTTCCGCTGAAGACGCAAGCCGGAGCGATCTGGATTTCCTTTGCAAGGTCTTTGAGGCAGTGATAGATGCCGGTGCCACTACTGTCAATTTTCCGGACACAGTAGGGTATGCCATACCGCATGACTTTGGCAGGATGATCCGATATGTGGTCGAGCACACTCCCAACATCCACAAAGCGATCTTGAGTGTACACTGTCACAACGATCTGGGACTGGCCACAGCGAATGTGCTGACAGCTTTAGAGCAAGGTGCAAGACAAGTGGAGTGCACTGTGAACGGCATAGGTGAGAGGGCGGGAAATGCCGCTATGGAAGAGTTGGTCATGGCCATCCGTACCAGGCGAGACGTCCTTCCCTTTGACACGGCGATATCTTCTCAACACATCATGGCTGCCAGCCGGCTGGTAAGCATGCTTACCGGAATGGTAGTTCAGGCGAACAAGGCCATAGTAGGGGACAACGCCTTTGCACACGAGTCCGGAATCCACCAGGACGGGGTCTTAAAGGAACGTACGACCTATGAGATTATCGATCCCAAGGACATAGGTCTTAGCAAAGGGACCCTGGTCCTTGGGAAACACTCCGGGAGACATGCCCTTAAGGCAAAGCTTGAGGAAGTAGGCTACAAGCTCAGCGATGAAGAGATCGATAGGGTGTTTAAAAGGTTCAAGTCCCTTGCAGACAAGAAGAAGGAGGTTTATCCGGAGGATATTGAGGCCCTCGTTGCAGAGGAGGTGCTCCGAATTCCTGATCGTTATCGTCTTGTTTACCTCCATGTTGCCGGTGGAAGCGGCATCAGGCCGACCGCAACCGTAACAGTGGAAATAGATGGCAAGGAGGTCGATGGAGTGAGCCTGGGGGCCGGTCCGATAGATGCGGCCTATAAGGCAGTGGCCGAGCTCGTAAAGACTGAAAGCCATCTGCTCCGTTTTGCTGTAAACTCCATTACAGGAGGCACGGATGCCCAGGGAGAAGTCTCTGTGCGTCTTGAAGAAGGCAGCTATGTGGTCACAGGCCATGGGACCGATCCTGATATAATTACTGCTAGTGTCAGGGCATACTTGAACGCCCTGAATCGTCTTGAACACATGAAGGAAAATGCGCCTCAGTAATTCTCACCACAAATTCAGTGCCTGAGTTAGAGAGTATATTATGAGCCGACCGATGACGATAGCTGAAAAGATCCTGGCTGCCCATGCCGGTCTGGACAGTGTGGAGCCGGGTCAACTGGTAGAAGTTGATGTGGACTTTGCACTAGGCAACGACATAACAGCCCCAATTGCCATAAAAATCTTCAGACAGGCAGGTGTAAATACTGTTTTTGATAGAGAAAAGATCGCTCTGGTGTCAGACCACTTTGTTCCTAACAAGGATATTATGAGTGCTGAGCAGGCCCGGCTTCTCCGGGAGTTTGCCGCTGAACAGGGTATTGTTCATCACTATGATGGCGGAGAGTCCGGAGTAGAACACGTGCTGCTCCCGGAAAAAGGCCTGGTGCTTCCAGGTGACGTGGTTATAGGGGCTGACAGTCACACGTGTACATACGGTGCCATGGGGACCTTTGCCACAGGGGTAGGGAGCACTGATCTGGCTGCTACCATGATGACAGGGAAGACCTGGTTCAAGGTACCGGAATCCATAAAGTTTGTGTACAAAGGAAAGCTCCGGCCCTGGGTCGGTGGCAAGGATTTGATACTCTATACCATAGGCGATATCGGTGTGGACGGTGCCCTGTATATGGCCATGGAATTCACGGGTCCGGTGATTGATTCCATGTCCATGGCCGGCCGTTTTACCATGTCCAACATGGCCATCGAGGCCGGTGGCAAAGTGGGACTTATTAATCCTGATGATACGACCTTGAATTATGTGACTGATCGGGCGGTCAGGGATTTTACTCTATATCGCAGTGATGAGGACGGCCGATACGTCAAGGTTGTTGAGTATGACTGCAGCGAGATAGAACCTCAGGTGGCCTGTCCTCATTTGCCTGAAAATACCAAGGGTATTTCAGAAGTGGGAAACGTACCTCTGGATCAGGTGGTGATCGGTTCCTGTACGAATGGTCGTCTTGAGGACCTGGCCCTGGCCGCTGATGTCATATCCGGACGGCGGGTGTCAAAAGGTCTGAGATTGATAGTCATTCCTACTACTCCTACAGTGTATATCCAGGCACTTGAGAAGGGATTTCTCACGACTTTTCTGAATGCCGGCGCGGTGATAGGGCCGCCTACCTGCGGCCCCTGTCTTGGAGGGCATATGGGGGTTCTTGCCAAGGGGGAACGGGCGCTTGCCACGACAAACAGGAATTTTGTCGGCCGGATGGGACACCCTGAGAGCGAGGTATATCTGGCGAATCCGGCCATTGCCGCTGCAAGTGCGGTGTTGGGTAGGATCGGAGGTCCTGACGAACTGTAAAGGAAAAGAGAAGGCAATTAATAACCATGAAAATCAAAGGAAAAGTCTGGAAATTTGGAAAAAATATAGATACGGATGTGATTATTCCGGCACGCTATCTCAATACCTCGGACCCGGCAGAGCTTGCCAAACACTGTATGGAGGATGCTGATCCTGATTTTGCCCAAAAGATTAAACCAGGAGACATAATAGTTGCGGGGAAAAATTTTGGTTGTGGTTCTTCCAGAGAGCATGCTCCTATAGCCCTTAAGGCAGCGGGCATTGGTTGTGTAATTGCACCGAGCTTTGCCAGGATTTTCTATCGCAACGCCTTTAATATGGGCCTTCCCATATTCGAGTGCGATGAGACAGTCAGTGCCCTCGGAGAGGGCGACGAGGTGGAGGTGGATGCAGATACAGGAGAGATCCGGGACCTGACTACAGGAGATGTCTTCATGGCCCAGCCCATACCTCTGTTCATGCGGGAGTTGATTTCAGATGGGGGTTTGATTCCCCATGTGCTTAAAAGTCTGTAAATTTTGAATGCTGAATTTTGAATACTGAATTGCGGTAGAACGATTGGAATTGTGAGTTAAGATATATAAAAATTATACCTTAATTTAACATTCAGCATTCAAAATTTAACATTTTCTTCTTATAAAGGGTTTAGATAATGAGTACATACAAAATTGCTGTTATTCCAGGGGACGGTACAGGTCCTGAAGTGATAACTGAGGGTGTAAAGGTCCTCAAGGCCGCGTCTGATCGTTTCGGATTTGAGCTTGATTTCACATGGTATGATTATGGCGGAGAGCGGTATCTGCGAACAGGAGAGGTCCTCCCGGAGGGAGCGGTGGAAGATCTCAAGCAATACAAGGCCATTTATCTCGGGGCTATTGGTCATCCGGATGTAAAGCCGGGTATTCTGGAAAAAGGGATACTCCTTGCCCTGCGATTTGCGCTGGA
>WTCF01000183.1 GCA_013138705.1 Deltaproteobacteria bacterium | reverse complement strand
AGTCGGTTTATCGCCTTCACTCGGAAAAGAGTAATTCTCCTTCGCCGAACACAGCCAGCGGATAAGTTGTCAGGTCGAAAGGATCCCCGTTCCAGCACGTGAATGATGCCCATTTACCTTTTTCGAGCGTGCCGAGCATCTTGTCAATACCAAGGATTTCCGCGTTCTTTCGCGAGACCAGTTCGATCGCCTGCTGTTTGTTTAGGCCTGCCCGGGTGAACCAGCGGGTTTGAATAAAAAGCTGCCGGGCAGGAGTAACTGGATGATCGGTCATGAGGCCATACTCTACCCCCGACTCCACAAGATACCTGACGTTTCGCCAGTTCTCATGCTTGAGTTCCACCTTATAGGCAAACGCATCGACCGGGCCATACGTGACAGAGATTTTTCGTTTCTTCAGTTCCTGAAAAATTTCTGGCTGGTGAACGTCCATGGCGTGCTCAACCGTGACTTTGAGTTCGAACTCGTCTATGAGACGCAGCAGGGCTGCTATATCATCGATCTTGTGGATATGAACGCGCAGGATCTGCTTACCAGCCAACAAATCCCGCAATACGGCTTCCGCCGCCGAGAAAGTGATCTCCTGCTTCTTCTTACCTTTGGCGCTGTGATATTTTTGAACCTTCTGGCGCACTTCGTCCAGTTTTGCGCGCAGAATATTTAGAGCCCCCATGCGTGTGGACGGACGATCTCCCTTCCAATCCCGCGTTGACATAGGATTATAACCTAAAGCGGCCTTGATTCCTGCACGGCTGATCAGGGCTTCTGTGCTGTTTTGGGCATAGTTCCGGATTACTGCCGAAAGCCCGCCGATTATATTCCCGCTGCCCGGAACAACACATGAGTACAGCACCCCCATCTCAACCGCGTCCTTAAAGGCAGTGTCATCCATCTGCACTGAATCGAGCGCATCAGAAAGAACAAGGATGGAATTCATACTCTCGTTAGCCTCAGATTCAATGCTGGGTTCGCCAGCTCGGCACATGCCTATATGGCTGTGAGGATCTATAAAGGCAGGAGTAATCACGGCAAATTTCCCCAGAAGAGAGCCTTTCTTGGATTTAGAAATCCCGATAATCTTCTGTCCCTCAAACAGGAGATAGGCGTTGTTAACAACCGACTTCCCCGTGTACATGATATTTGATAAGACACAATTCATATATTCTCCTCGCAATTCCTTGGACTAGAAGTCAATTTTTACCTCCAAAGTTTTTGTTGCTCTATATTTTTATCTTGGTGCCTTTGTCATTTCACATGTTTCTTTATCTTGTCCTCATCCAGACCAACGGTACTTAGGGTCTCCACCCTTGAGCTTTATTAGGAGGTATTCTTTTTATTGCAACCAGTTATCTCGCACTTACACGCACAGCATAGCTTGGACCATCTGCAAAGCAGATGGTTTAAACCTATTAATAAATATTTGGCCTTATTTACTCAGGTATCCACACGCCATGAGATATTTGTTAATTTCGCTGCCCACCTTTTTCTCAACAAGCCACACCATGCTATGGAGTCCTTTCCAATCTAAGCGTTATTGCCGGATTCAGGTCTTTTTCCTCCCTGCCCGTGGTCCAGGTCTTGATAGGATTCCTCAGGTTTTAGTTCCAGGAACGTGTCCATTTCCCATGCCATAGGTTTTAAAGCTGTGTCCTGAGCGTTTTCCAGACAGCCTCCCTGATAATGTCACCGACCTTGGTATAATCGGGTGTCTCTTGGTCTGTAAAATTGATCTCACAGATCCTTGTCCGGACGTCTCTTGGGAGTCTCGAAATACTCACTCTTAGTGGTTCATTTGGATTAAAGGCAACGCCTGTACCACCCAAGTCTGCAGCATGTTTTAATGCGGGAAAATCTCCCATGGTATCCCCAATGTGAAATAGGTTACACTTACCGGGTCTGTGCAAACTTATGAGATCATCGATGACCTGCACTTTTTCTTCCTCGTCGATGATAGGCCTGATCAGACAGGATTTTTCTTCCTGGCTCAGCAAGTCCACAAGGACCGGTGATGCTGCCACACTGAACAAAGACCTGTGACGAATCTTATTCACCAAAGCCATCAGCCCGGCAAACCCGGTTGTGGAAAGGGCGCATTTTGCGTCCACATTCCCGGATTGACTAAGATCGTCAAAGCTCGCAATCACTTTATCTGGTTCTTCGCTGTTTAGTGAACTATGGGACGCCATTTGGGACAATTCAGAAAACTCGTTGTTGACTGAGTTGGATTAATCTTTCATTGTCCCCAATTTTCATGCCGACCTGGGGGTAACTGGACCAGTCGCCAGCAAATTTCTTTTTTTACCACGGCCAGATCTTTTTTACTACGGAGGAACATAGAGCAGGTTTTTCCCGTGGCCGGGAGACGACTGCCAGGGAAAAGGTCCGTCTTAAAACAGATCCATTTGCACCGCCTTGTCTTCCCCCGATGCCTTTGCCCTTGAGCCACGCAATTCTTTCCTCTCCTCTTCGGAAAAGATGCAGATCTTTCCGTAAAGCCCGTCGTGCCCGGGACTTATTTTTATCTCACCCTTTCTCATGCGCAGTATTCCTTCTAAAATCCTTTCCGGTACAAAGCGCTGAAGCTCCTCCTCATTCTTCCAGAGGAGTATATTCATCTCAGATTCTCCAAGCTGAATCAGTCTCTGGTACTCTTTTTTTACTCTACCTGTGATGCTTCGCACACCAAATGTCTCAGCGATAATTTCCTCAAGAGGTACAAGGTGCACACAGGGCTTTGCAGTTTCAGGAATAAAGCCTTCAGGCCTGTCAGCAAGCTCCTCTATCCGGTGCAGAACACCTACTGTGAGATTCTGGCCGCATACCGGACACTTGCCTCTGTGCTCAATAGTCTCCTGTGGTTTCATACAGATATTGCAGGCCCTGTGACCATCATAGTGATATTTACCCTCTTCCGGAAAAAACTCGATGGTCCCCTCGAAACCACGGCCCGGGTCCTTGATGGCAGCAATAATTGCTTCATAGGTGTACTCGCAGGAAAAGCAATTTGCTTCCCTTGCCAGCTTGGAGGGGGAATGGGCATCGGAGTTTGAAAGCAGGGTGTATTGATCAAGGGCGGACAGCCGCCAGTTCATCTGAGGATCTGAAGAGAGTCCGGTCTCCAGTGCGAAAATATGCTCGCTTTGTTCCTCAAAACACTCTTCCAGCGTGTCAAAGCCGGATTTTGCACCAAACAGAGAAAACCATGGAGTCCAGATATGTGCCGGCAGTACAAAGCAGTCAGATGATACTTCCATTATTATTCTGACAAGTTCCTTTACCGGAAAGCCAAGGATTGGACGGCCATCTGAAGTGATATTCCCTATTGAACCAACACGGTCCTGGATCTCTTCTACCACCTGGAAATCAGGTGCGAAGAAAACCGTATGTATCCTGCGACTTTTCCCACCCTGGGTGAAAATGTTGGATACCTCAGAAGTAAGGATAAATTTTGTACCATCAGGGTCGTCTTTGCAGACATAGAGTCCTGTACCCTCAGGCTCCAATTCCTCCCTTAATTCTTCAAGATAGCCCGGATGGGTGAAGTCACCGGTGCCGACAACAGATAATCCTTTCTGCTTGGCGAAACGATTAATAATACCTGGATGCATATCAGGACTTGTTGCCCTGCTAAAGTGGGAATGAATGTGAAAATCAGCAAGAAAAGCACCTTGTTTCCATTGAAAAACCGGATAAGTCATTTTTAACCTCTCCTCAATCCCTCAATTTCTAAATTCTATATAACACCTTTGTAACAAGAGGCTCCAGCAAAACCCTAGGTTTTGCTGAATACTCGTTAGACAATTTTTTTCTCCTCTATGGATATCAAGTATTGACCGCTGGGATACAAAAGTTTAGCTT
>WTCF01000001.1 GCA_013138705.1 Deltaproteobacteria bacterium | reverse complement strand
AGAAGTCGATTCGCTCCCTGGAAAACGGCCGCTATGGGCTCGGCTTTGCCAAGGACTTCAATGATAAATCGCTGGATGAATTGATGGAACTGCTGGTCGAGCCGTCGAGCGAACGGCAGTTTATCATATACGAGGCCCTGCGAAAGGGAGCCGGCGTAGAAACGCTCTTTGAGAAGACCTATATTAAGTCCTGGTTTATTGAACAGATGAAGGAATTGGTGGAGCTTGAGGAAAAGATCCTGCAATACAATGGGACTGTTGTGCCTGATGATCTGCTGAAGCAGGCCAAGAAAGACGGATTTTCGGACCGGTATTTGTCTGAGATTCTTGAAATCCCTGAAAAGGATATCCGGCAGCAGCGCACATCTTTGGGCGTGGTAGAGGCGTGGGAGCCTGTGCCTGTGAGCGGCGTGGAGGATGCGGCCTACTATTTTTCCACATACAATGCCACTGACAAGGTAGAAACGAGCAACAGGCGTAAGATAATGGTCCTGGGCGGCGGGCCTAACCGCATCGGGCAGGGGATCGAGTTTGATTACTGCTGTGTTCATGCAGCTTTTGCACTGCGTGACGAGGGGTTTGAGTCGATCATGGTAAACTGCAATCCGGAGACCGTCTCAACTGATTACGACACCTCAGACAAGCTCTACTTCGAACCGCTTACGGTCGAAGACGTATTGAGCATCTATGAAAAGGAAAAGCCTGAGGGTGTAATTGTACAGTTCGGCGGGCAGACCCCCTTGAATATTGCCAATGAGCTGGCCGAGGCCGGTGTCAAAATCATCGGCACTTCACCTGAGACCATAGACCTGGCTGAGGACCGTGACCGTTTCCGTAAGATAATGAAAAAGCTCGGTATCCCTGAGCCTGAATCGGGCATGGCCAGCACATTGGAACAGGCCCTTAAAGTGTCTGAGAGGATCGGTTATCCGCTCATGGTCCGGCCCTCATACGTGCTTGGGGGGCGGGCAATGGAGGTTGTCCACGACGGGGAGATGCTAAAGCACTATATGGCCGTGGCAGTGGATGTGTCGCCGGAACGGCCGATCTTGATCGACAGGTTCCTTGAAAACGCTATTGAGGCCGAAGCAGATGCTATTTCCGACGGCACTGATGCCTTTGTGCCGGCTGTAATGGAACATATCGAGCTTGCCGGGGTCCATTCGGGCGACTCGGCCTGTGTGATACCCCCCATCAGTATTCCCTCCAAGCACGTTGATACAATTTACAAATACACGAAAAAGATCGCTGTGGAACTCGGTGTCGTCGGTCTGATGAACATCCAGTACGCTATTGCCAATGACGTTGTATACATTCTTGAAGCAAATCCCCGTGCCTCCAGGACAGTGCCTCTGGTTTCAAAGGTCTGCAACATTTCCATGGCCCGCATGGCCACCCAGCTCATGCTGGGCAAAAAGCTCGCAGATCTCGATATCAGGCCAGGATTGATCCCTCACTTTGGCGTCAAGGAGGCGGTTTTCCCATTTAACATGTTCCCGGAAGTCGACCCGCTCCTCGGCCCGGAGATGCGATCCACAGGGGAAGTCCTGGGGCTTGCTGACTCTTTTGGCCTGGCCTTTTATAAGGCCCAAGAGGCGGCGCAACAATGCCTTCCTTCCGAGGGGACCGTGCTTATCACAGTGTCTGAGAAAGACAAGCATGCTGCCCTGGATGTGGCGAAGCAGTTTGACAGGCTTGGCTTTGAGATCAAGGCGACTAAAGGGACTCACAGGTTCCTGTCAGACCACGGCATTCAATCCGAGCCGATCCGCAAGATGCATGAGGGACGCCCAAATATTGTTGACGGGATAAAAAACAATGAAATTCAACTGATCATTAACACACCCAGTGGCAGATTGAGCAAGCACGACGATTCCTACATCCGAAAGGCGGCAATCAAGTTCAAGGTGCCCTATATCACCACCACTGCAGCGGCCATGGCCGCTGCCAGGGGGATCGCGGCCTGCCGGAAGGGGCATGGCAGGGTAAAGTCCCTTCAGAGATACCATGGGGATATTGGGTAAAAATAGTGAGGACGATTGCATGAAGTCATTGCAAGATAACTGTGGAGTATTTGGTTTATATTCAGATACTGAATGTGCTCATGAGATTTTTCAGGGGATTGATTTCCTCCAACACAGAGGACAGGAGTACTGGGGCATTTCCACTTTTAACAGAAACATCCACCAGGTCACCCATTATGGCAAGGCAGTCGGGATTTTATCACATGAGGAGTTGAAATATCTGAAGGGAACATGGGGCATAGGGCATGTGAGCCTGTGGGAGCGACAGCCTGTCAGATGGCAGTGCCAACTGGGAGATATTGCAGTGGCATTCAGCGGCAACGTACTGAATGCAGATGGGCTGATCGCAGAAATGAAGGCCCGTGGCAAGTCTTTCTATCACGGGTACAACATTGAAGTCATTTCCAAAATCATTATGGAAGAGAAAGATGTGGTGACCGGCATTCACGCCCTTGCCAAAAAGATCAGGGGGGCCTATTCCATTGTGA
>WTCF01000066.1 GCA_013138705.1 Deltaproteobacteria bacterium | reverse complement strand
GTGGTCCCGGGGCAAAACCTGCTGATAGGCCTAATATAGATCCTATAGCCAAGAAATTTACCATTGAAGAAGATATTGCTCGATTAGATTCATCAGACATTAATCCTGATTTTATTTTCCAGCGAACACTACGGTAACCCGCCTGGAGTGACACCCGCGCTCAACCCGATCCTGTTGAGCCTATTGTATGCGCCCGGCATGGGCGTGAACTTATGACGTGTAAGATCCTGTAGCTGAACCACTGCTAAGTTATTGCTTAGCATAAACTACTAGCCGAAGGCAAGCGCCTTCGCCTAGCTATGGCGTCTCAAGAGGGCGTCACCGTGAGGTGGTGTCCCTGTCTGCCGACAGGCAGATGAAGGAAGCCGGAGTGCAAAACTGTGAGCCAAGCCTGCCCCGGACTCGATCCGGGGAACAGGAATCTCATATAAGGCCGGACACCCATGGGTGAGTCAGCACAAGATGACAAAGCCCTGTGGTTCAGGGGACACGGTAAATGGCAGTGTTTGCGGCCATTCAAGATGCTTAGTGGCGGCCGATTCCCGGCAAATTTTTGACGTCCTGCCCCTATTTTACTGGCCATTTCATCATTGACAGCTCAATGTGTGCCGGCTAAACTAGTCTAAAACTAGTCTGAGAGGTGATGCCATGGAAACAGTAGGTGCATATGAAGCCAAGACACATCTTCCGAAATTACTTAAACGTGTCATTAAAGGTGAACGAATAACCATAACAAAACATGGAGTACCAGTGGCTGAGCTGCAACCTCCGAAGTCTTTAAGAAAAGAAGACCCAAAGCGAATCATTGCTGAGTTACGTGAATTCCGTATGCAACACCGTCTCAATGGGCTTGTTATCCGTGACATGATTGAAGAAGGAAGGCACTGAGTGAAAGGAGATTTTGTCGTTGATAACTCTGTGGTCATGGCATGGTGTTTCCAAGATGAAACAAGCCAATACGCTGATGCCATTCTGGGCAGTTTGGAGGTGTTCAAGGCAATAGTGCCGTCAATCTGGCCGTTGGAAGTAGGAAACGTCTTGTTGGTGGCTGAACGTAGGAAGCGCCTCAGCGAGGCCGGCAGTGCACGGTTTATCGCCTTACTGACCGAACTCCCAATTATGATTGAACAGGAGTCGCCTGAAAGGATGATGAGAGAAATCTTGGCCTTGGCACGAGAGCATCAGATTTCAAGTTATGATGCCTCGTATCTTGATCTCGCAATGAGGAAAGGAGTACCTATAGCAACTCTGGATGATGGTTTGATAAAGGCAGCGGAGCGGAGCCAGGTCCCAATTATGAAACGAGCCAATGAGGAAAAAGGTTAGTAGAAAAATACTTAAGGGAGGCGCTTAAGACAGCAGGCCTTCAGACTTCTCACCAAAGATCTCAGCACTAAAGATATTGATCTGGGTTACCTGGTCTTTCCAGCAGCCAGAGGCCAGGCCTGCCTTCATACAGGTCTGATTCAGAAAAGTAAGCCTGTCCCACCCATTTTTAGTAGCTACCTGAGGCAACAGTACACCGTGAAAGGGTTCTTGAATGATATATATCCCGTGGGTACCTATCTTGATTTCATTTATATCAGTTATCGTCATCAGGGGAGTGAGTGCGGAGATCTCCAAATCTATCTCCTCAAATTCAGAGGAACCGAGCGGGCGGAATCTCAAATCTTTAAAACCTGCTGATATGGCCATGTCGCCAACTACTTCGTACAGGGGTCTGTTTGCTGAAAAGGTCCCTATACATCCCCTGAGCCGGCCATGCTTGTGAAGTGTTACAAATGCCCCCCTGTGTTCGCGGAGATTTGGATTTGTCACCCTCGGAAGACTGAAAGGAAGGCCTGCCAGTTCTGTCTCCATGGCCTGTCTTGCTATTTTGAGTAACAGCCGCCTTTCAGGGCCGGTGAGCTTCCCATTTTCCATGCTCACAGTCTCCAGTACCTGATAGTCTTTTCCTTAAAATCATCAGGGTGATAAAAATCCTTTACGTCTATTACCACACCCTTGTCAGGAGTGAGCATGTCTTTTATTAATGAAACCCCGGCTTCTGCATAAGTTTTGTGGGCTACTGCAAGTATGGCCGCATCAACATTGGCAGGTAGGTCCTTCAATAAACGAATGCCATATACGGATTTGGCCTCTTGCGGATCGGCCAGGGGATCATGTACCAGGGGCTCAATGCCATACTCCCTGAATTCGTGGATAATATCTATCACTCTGGTGTTTCTTATATCAGAGCAATTTTCCTTGAATGTAAGCCCGAGTATAACGACCCGGGCCCCTTCAACCCGTACCCCGGCATGGATGAGTTCCTTGACTGTCCTCTCCGCAACATATGCGCCCATTGAATCGTTGATGCGGCGTCCAGCCAGAATGACTTCGGGATGGTACCCTGTTTGCTGGGCACAATAGGTGAGGTAATAGGGGTCAACTCCGATGCAATGGCCCCCAACCAGACCAGGTGTAAAGGAGAGGAAGTTCCATTTCGTGCAAGCAGCCTCCAGCACTGATTGTGTATCAATATCCAGGCGATTGAAAATAATGGCCAGTTCGTTCATAAGGGCAATGTTGAGATCCCGCTGTGTATTTTCTATGACCTTGGCTGCTTCAGCCACTTTTATGCTCTCTGCCCTGTATACCCCTGCATCCACTATAAGTTCATAAGTGCTTGCCACCTCTTCCAGTGTATCCTGATCTTGAGCTGCCACAACTTTCACTATGTTTGTCAGAGAGTGTTCTCTGTCTCCGGGATTTATCCGCTCAGGAGAGTAGCCAACCTTGAATCCCTCACCACACTTGAATCCGGATGCTTTTTCAAGGACAGGGCCACATGTATCCTCAGTCACACCTGGATATACTGTTGACTCGTATATTACAATAGCTCCGTGCTTCATGTTTTTTCCGATTATTTCCGAAGCAGAAACAAGGTGCCTGAGGTCAGGCTGCTTGTTGGCGGTAATCGGAGTAGGTACAGCTACAACGACCATGTCTGTCTCTTTTATGGCGGCAGGATCGTTTGTAAAGCTGAGATGCACCGCCTGCTCGAAGTCTTCGCGGTCAACTTCTGCAGTGGGGTCAATGGCTTTTCTGTAACTGATTATTTTGTCTTCGGATGTGTCAAAGCCGATGGTTTTTATTTTCTTGCCAAAGGCTATTGCCAGCGGGAGTCCAACGTAACCCAACCCTACTATTGCTACTGAATTTGCCGCCATGTTATAAACGCTCCTTATAAATGTTGGTAACCGTTCACGGGATTACAGCGTCCCCGTTTTACCGCACCACCGAACTGTAAGCGTTTACAGGGTGCTGCAGATGCGAGGCGGAGGGTACGCAGACGTACTTCCTGTACTTCAAGTGCCCGACAACAAAGCAGATGCGGTGCCCTGTGAACGCTTACAAATGTTTTAATATATATCGAACAAAATGTAATATAATATTAAATAAAGGTGATATCAGAAAGGCTATGGTCTTGGCAAGTAAGTTGAGTCAATTTACTCAAGTTTCTAACAAGAATGGAGAGTAATCGTGGATCTGGAAAGAATATTCAGCCTGTTAAAAAGTAGTTTTTCTCTGGAGAAATTGGTCCTTATTTTGGGCCTTCTGTTGGTGTGTTTCGTAAGTTACTACGCTACCAGAAGATATCTAATTCAGGGGCTACATTATATCTTTCGCCGGACAAAATATAAATGGGATGATATCCTTATTGAAAAGGGCGTATTTAACCACCTGGCCTACCTGGCCCCTGCAATTGTGCTCTATTACGGCGTGCATTTTTTCCCCTCCATTACAGAGCCTGCAAAGAGAATTATCGGCGCATATGTCTTTCTCAATATTATTTTGTGGTTCGGTAAATTATTGACTGCCGGGGAGGCCATATACAATACATATCCCATATCAAAAAAGTATACAATTAGAGGATATGTCCAAATATTAAAGATAATTCTTTATATATTAGGTTTAATAATAGCAATTAGTCTGCTTATAGATAAGTCCCCATGGGTACTTCTAAGTGGAATAGGTGCTATCACTGCTGTACTTCTCTTTGTATTTAAAGATAC